>JBGUVV010000176.1:0-21387 GCA_045220525.1 Kiritimatiellia bacterium | reverse complement strand
TAGACGGCCCGAAGCCGCGCCCTCAGGGATTGAGACTTATCCTACTTTTGGAATCTCCGGTCAATCGCACTTTGGACAATCGACAGGGCGGAACTTGAAGAGCTTCGTTGCGTGCGGAGGAACGTTCACGACATAGAAGCCAGAATGCCTGCCCTCGCATTTCTGAGTCCAGAGATCCTTGACCCAGCACTCTCCGGACGCACCAAGTTCCTCGAACGAAACCCTTATCTCGCGCGACAACGGATATCGGTTTACTATCGCAACCGCAGTGAAGCCGCCCGTTAGAGGACGCACCCAGACGCTCTCCGCGTCCGTATGCCGAATGCGACGCGCGGTCTTGCCAAGGCGGTCCTGGCTGACGGCTATCACCTCGTCGTTCATCAGCAGGCTCTTCGTGAACGCGTCCAAAGTCGTCAGGTCGCAGCCGATAATCAACGGAGCGCCCATCATCGCCCATAGCGAGACGTGCGTGTACTGCTCGTTGGGCGTGAGGTATGTGGGATGGTCGCTGCCGAAGGAATACTGCTGCCCGACGATCATCATGTCGGGATCGGCCCACCAGCCGGGGCGATTGTATTTCCAGTGCTCGGCGTTGATTCGTCCTTCGATGGCAAGCTCCATCCACTGCCAAGAGTCCTTCAGGTCCCCCCAGCTGCGCCAGCACTGTCCTCCGACCTTGTCGCCCCACAGCTCTGTATGCGACATTCCATACTGGCAGAAGGAGTAGAGAATGTCGCGGTTCTGCTTCCTGAGACATTCGCCCATCAGACGATACGGCTTGACATACGCCTCTCTCAAGGACTCGTCTTCCATCGCTTCGGCGCTCAGGCCGGCACGATCGCCGGACTCTTTCCTGAAAATCTCGTCATAGCTGCACCAGTCGTACTTTACGTAGTCGAATCCCCATTCCGCCCAGCTCTCGGCATCCTGCAGCTCATGCCCATAGCTGCCCTCGCACTTGCCACAAGTCAGCGGCCCGGGCGACGAGTAGAGCCCCGCCTTGAGGCCAAGCGAGTGAATGTAGTCGGCAAGCCCCTTCATGTCAGGGAAAGAACGGTTGGGAACGATCTTTCCGTTTGCGTCACGCGCCGGTCCTATCACGTCTTCGCGTCCGCCAAAATCTTTCTTGCGCTGTTCGACACGCGGCTTTCCAGAGTTGTTCATCTCCCACCAATCATCGAGGTTCACGTAAGCCCAGCCGTGGTCGGCAAGCCCCGACTCGTCCATGGCCTTCGCGGCGGCCGTGGCCTTCTCCTGCGTCAGCCTGTAGCAGAGCGTGTTCCAGCTGTTCCATCCCATCGGCGGCGTAAGCGCCAGCGTATCGCCGACTGCAAGGCGAATCGTCCGCGTTGCCTTGCCCTTGGAGTTCTCCGCCGTCACCTCAATGTCATAGTTGCCGGGCGTCGCGGGGGCTACGCCGCGCAATACGCCCCTGTCGTCCAGCATGACGCCATCAGGCAATCCCTTTGCGGTGAACTTCATTGGACGCACACCAGACGTGGCGACACGGAATATGACCGGATGCCCCGGCCTCACGCCCCATATGTCGGCTCCGTTGATGCGGGGCTCCTCCCTTTCCGGCGGCGTGAGAACGCCCAGCTGCCGCGCCAAAGCAGGATCGTCCACGATCTCTATCCGAGCGCCCCCGCCGAGAGTGAATCTTGCGTCCAGCCAGTCGGCGTTTGCCGCCTCAAATGAAGTAAACGCGCCGCCACCGGTGGTTTCCAGCACGATCTCCTTCGCTCCCGAAAGCCCGACATGCACCGTAACCGGCTGCTGCCTGAGCTTCACGTCGCCCGAGTCCCACGCAATCCTGCCGTCGGCCCAGACCCTGAAGCGCGCCGTTGGCTTGCCGTAGCTCGAACTGCCCGTGCGGGGACCCGCGTCCTTTGCGTCGTCGTCGATCGCCACAAGCGCGTCGAACGCCACGACCCTTCCGTCCGCGCGGAAAAGCACAGCGCTTTCAGGACGAGTGCCGAATCCCCTTGCGTACGTATTTCCGTTCACTGTCAGCGCGTGTCCGTCAACGGACTTGCACGGATGCACCGACTTCCCCAGCCCGCACACGGCAGGCGACAGGTCGAACTCATCCACATATGCCGTTCGCGGAGCCGCAGGCTCGAACATGGAGCAGCCACTGCATAGCACGGCAATGGCAATGGTGATTTTATCGTATTTCATGTTTATCCTCGTGTTTTGTTCGTCTCTATTGCTTTCGAAAGCCCTACCACAATATGCGTCCGAATTGGTCGGCATAGAGCAGTCCAAGGTTGAGCCGCGACGCCGCCCTTCCATGCGCAAGCGGCACGGCGGGCCAGGCCGACGAGGGCCCGGACGCAAACTGTATCCAGCCGGGGCGCCGTGCGTCCGTGCCGCCCCATCCCAAAGCGGAGAGCGTAAACGACACAACCACCCCTCCATCAACCTTTCTCGCTGAATGACAAACGACCTCATGCACCGGCGAGACGCGGTTCCACGCCGCTGCAGGATGGACGTTGCCGCCCGGCTCGATGACGAGCGACCTGTACATGCTGACGCCTGCAGCGTCGATGGTATCCATGCGCAATGTCCGTCCGCCCTTCAAAAACACTTCAAACGCAATGTCGCCGTTCGCCCTGGCGGACGCCCTGAACTGCGATCCGTCCTTCATGTCCGTCCATACGCCCGGATGGCATGACGGCGCGCTCTTCTCGAAATCCGACTCGGGATACAGCCCGCCGGATTCAACTGCGGCTGCGATCTCCGCGACTTGGGAATGGGTTTTCTTCAACTCCGCCAGCCGCCATTCGAGCTTGGCAGGATGGTATTGGTGGACCTCCGCCTCGGAATGGAAACCGAGCCGCGAATCCATCCGGGCAAGCGGCAACAGCCTTGCCGTCACCTCCTCCTCGGCGCAGACCAGCTCGTCCATCTCGCGTAGCGCGGCGAGCGCAGAATCGCGATTGCGCCGAACGCGGCTCTCGTAGAGCGCACGGGCGCGTGCGGCGTAAAACCGGAGAATGTTTCGCCCGCTTGCGAACTGGCACGCCAGCGCCTTCATGACGCCGATGTCCCTTGTGCGCTCGGGATCGTCCTTCCACCGCATGGCAAGAGCATCAAGAACGTCATTGCCCTTCTCGTCGCAGATCCGCACGCCTTTCGCCATGCGTTCTGCGAGGAGAACCGCCTCCTCTATGGTATGGTTCTCGAGCGCCTCGCCGATTGTATCGCCGCTTGGGGCGTCCTCGGGCTTCCACGTCCGGCCAAGCGGAAGCATGCGGACATCTGCATGCAATGGCCATGCCGGGCCTGCATGGAACGGCCCGTAATACTGCATGTCGTTAGAAAGCGGATATTCGGCGTAGGCATCGGAAAGCCGCTTCCATACATTGGCGACAAGCGCCGCGTCGTCGCCCCACGATGGCGCGGCGAGTTTTCGGAGAAACGTTTCCTCGTCATCGTTGAAGTCGTCGAACGCCAACTCCCCCGCAGCCTTGTTCATCACGCCGGGATAGTTGCCGAAGTACCAGCACTGGAGAACGGTGGAAACTCCCGCATCCCGCATTGCCTTGTACTTCCTGTAGAGAAGGCCCGGCACAGGCACGAAAGGCACGGTCGCAACCTCATGGGAGTTTCCGACCTGGATCTTCGCGCCGATGCTGACGCCCGCCTGCCGCCCGGCCTCGGCAATGGCGCAGAAACCGTCGGCAGGCCCTACGCAGGAAAGCCAGTAGTCGCCGCCGCTACGGTAGCGTCCCACCTGGTCCTTTACCACGCCCGACTCGAAGTTGTAGGCGAAGACCACCCCGTCCGGAACGTGGCGGGCGCATTCCGCCACCCAAGGCGCGCGCTCTGGCCGAACCTGCGGCTGGTAGAACCAGCTTATGTATTCGGCATCCGACCCTGCGCCGCGGATTCCGCGCATGACGGCATCCGTCGTGTTTCGGTATATCTGCCAGGGCTCAACGTCCGCGCAACGCGGACAGCTTCCCTGACGCCGCGTCCCGTCCACCGGGTCGATGCGCGAAAGGCATGTCGTATCACGCTCCCCGTGCGCAATCATCATGATGCCGCCGAGACGCGGGACCCGCGAAAAGACGTCTCTTACCGACTCCTCGATGTATCGCTGTGCATCTGCCGTCGCCGTGCACAAGAGGGCTCGTCCGCTGTAAGAGGTCGCGCCGAACATCTCCGGATGCCCGCAGTAGAGGGGATCGTCCTTTGCGACAGCTTCCGGCTCAATGCAGAATATCCACGTCTTTATTCCATACTCCAGGCAGCGGTCGACCGTCCGACGAAGCTTTGCCAGGCGCCTTTCCGCATCCGGCGACCGCTTCGTGAAGGACGTCTCCGAGAGATCGCGCCATCTGACCGTAAGCCACAGCCCGTTTATCCCTTCGTGCGCCAGCCGGTCGAGATACGCCTCGGGGTAGTAGTCGATATCGTCCATCAGCTCGTCATGGTTGAGCGGCGGACGCTTGATCGGTCCGAAGAAACAGCGCGAGATGCGGTTTTTCACCCAAGGCCTGCGAACGCAGCTTTTGAGATCGCCGGCGCGGACGCGGTCCTGGTAGTAGTAGACCGCGCGCCGCAGGCCTTCGTCATCCTCCGCCGTAATCGTCGCCTTGCCGTCATCTGCGACGTCTATCCTGTAGCTTTCGTACCCAGCCACCTTACCGTGCACAAACCGCACGTTGTTAGTCGGCACAGGAGCCAAGTTTTCTGGCAATGCAAGCTCTTTCCGAAACTCCCAACTCTCGATTCCAGGAGCTGACGGCGGATTGGACGCAAACACCGCAGACGAGGAAGCGAATGCACATGCAAAAACGACAAGCGATTCTACCTTCACGCAAAACCTCATTTACAATTACAGCAATCTTTTTAGGGATATTGAACTGACGTATTATACCACAACTGTCCTAAAAAAAGCACTCTGCCGCCAGTCGGAAGCGAACTTCACAGCGGAGCCGTCGCCGTTTCGGCTTATCCGCGGACGTAGATGAGGTCGTCAGGAGGGCGCGCAACAAAAGACACCGGCTTTCCGGTGGCAGGATGGGGAAACTCAAGCTGCACAGCATGGAGAAGCATCCGTCCAGGCCGGATGGCAAGACGGCGGTCCTTCACCTTGTCGCCATAAAGCGAGTCCCCTACGATCGGATGGCCGAGATGCGCGGCATGGACGCGAATCTGATGGGTCCTTCCCGTCTCTATCTCAAACTCGACCATAGCAAGGGCTCCTTGCCTCTTAAGGGTGTTCCACCTCGTGACGGCACGCTTTCCATCGGGGGCGTCGACCGCCATCCGCTTTGCGTCCCATGGCTTCCTGCCAATTGTCGTCTCCAGCGTCCCGGACGGCGGCCTTGGCGCTCCGTGTAGGACGGCGAGGTAGGTCTTCACGACTTTTTCGTGCGACTCGAAGGCTGCTCGAAGGCGCATGTACGCGCGCTGCGTCTTTGCAAACACCATGACTCCGCTCGTCTCGATGTCGAGGCGGTGGACGACCCCGGGCCGTTCGCGGCTGCCGACCGCCGCCATCTGCGGGCGGCTGCGCACAAGCTCCTCTGCAACGGACCCGTCGACATGTCCCGGCGCGGAATGGACGATCATTCCAGCCGGCTTGTTCACGACGACAATGTCGTCATCCTCGAATATGACCTCAATCATTCCGTGGCGGCTTGCGCGGTGCGCCGGGAGCGTTCACGATGAACGACGAAGTCGGCACAAGATGCCTCCAGGCGAACGCCTGCTCGTATTCGTCGCAAGGGACGACCGGCACTCGCACGACCTTCCCGTCGATTGTCGCGCTCGCCACGAGCTTCGTCTTCTGCATGGAAATTGCCTGACGTCCCTTGTAGACGAGCTTCGCCGCAACACGCTCCACTCCCGCCGTCGCGATGCATGGCGCGACGGCCTTGACGCCTTCCGAGAACCCTATCTTCACGTCCCCTTCAAAGCCGTCTTTGCGCACAATGCAAAACTCGACTTTCAGAGGCGTCTTCCTGTTAAGCGGCAGCGTGGAACGCGTGGAATATACTTCAAATCCAGGCGTCGGGCGGCGGACGTCGAGCCACCATGAATACCCCTTGCCGCCATGGCCTGTGCGGTCCGTCACCTCCGCAATGTATTCGCCGGATTCCGCAAAGTCGTATCTCCCCAAAGGATCGCACTCGCCCTGCGGAATCGTCCCTACGAAAAGCCTGTTGGTGACGTCGTCCCACTGCGCAAGCGCAGGGCCGTCTGCGGATTTACGCAATGTAAGGACCGCGTCAAGCGGCGAACCACGCCGCCGTGCGACGACCTCGAGGATGCGCGGGCCCGGCTCGTCAACAAAGAACGTCCGGCGCGAGACTGCGCCAGGGCACGACACGATTCCGTCCGGCGGCAGCGGCCTAAGCCGGGCGGGATAGCCCACTTCGGCGTATGACAGCCGGCGGGCAGGAGCATTGACTGCGACGGCGTACACGAAGTCGGCGCGCCCACGGTATAGAACGTCGTGGACTTCCAGCGTGAAGTCACCCTCGGTCTTCGGCGTGAAATAGAGGACGGAATCGGGACGGAATCGCGATGAATCGTCGGCCCTCGCCACGACTGCACCCTTGGAATTGCGCAGGACAAGCGCGATGTTGAAAAAGCCCGGCACAGCGTCTCCGACGTAAGGCTGGAGCTCACGTGCCGTCGCAACAAACGCATACTGCCTCTTCGCCGCAAGACGCACGCGAAAGACGTCCGTCTCGCCCGGCATTATCTGCCCGTCAAGAACCGCCCCGCCTGTCCGAAGGTCAACGCTCGCAGGGCCTGGATCCGGCCGCGACCTGCAAGGAGGCACATAGAGGGGCTCCGCCGTCCGAGGCGCTTCGCACACCTCGAATGGGCGCGGCGCGGAAATCCCGGCGCCAGTGACAACCATGAAACGGCACCACCCTGGTTTCGCGTCTGCATCCGCCGCGACGGTCACAAGCAGTTTCTGCTGGAGCGAGGGCGAGGACTGAAGCGCGTTCTTCGGCGTAAAGAAGTCACGCTCCACGATGGCCCTCTTTCCGGCGTCGAGCGAGCCAAGAGCGCTCCACCACGAATTCGACCGCCACTCTCCGACTACTGCCGGGTCTTCCGGACGCGGAGGCTCCGCTGGGTTTCCGGCGGCGATGCCGTCAAGCCATGCGGCGATGTGCTTGCGCTGCGCGGCATTGCCAGGCATGGGAAAGTTCGGAACGGCCTCTACCTTTAGGACTTTCAACGCGGGATTGCCGAAATAGACGCGCTTGACGTTGCGCAGGCACTGCCCCCCGATGAGGAACCTGTTTGTCGATCCCGCCTGCAGGCCTGCGGGATAGATGTATCCCGCATACGGGTCCGCGCCGGACGCGGCGAAGGCGAAAGACAGGGCAATGGCGGCGGCGAGGCGCTTCATGCGTAGATCTCCCTGAGGCGACCTGCTTCCGACTGCGGCGGAAGGACGGTCATCTTCTTGCCCTGCCTGTTTGGAAGAGGGCCGTCTGGATCGATGCCGCAGAGCTCATAGACGCTGCCGAGAAAGTCCTGCGGCGACACAGGGCGCGAGACTGGCTTCGAGGCAGTCTCGTCGGACTGCCCGACGACGCACCCGCCCTTGAAGCCGCCGCCCGCGACGAGCATCGAAAAGCATGACGCGAAATGGTTGCGCCCTCCGTTCCACGGCGGCTCCCAGCCGACCTTCGGCGTGCGTCCAAATTCCCCTCCCATCCAGACCACGGTCGATTCCAAGAGCCCCCGCGCCTTGAGATCCGAGAGAAACGCCGCGACCGCCACGTCGGTTTCCGCGCTTCGCCTCTTCATAGTCTCGAAATGCCGCTTGTGGGAATCCCAGCCGGGGTGGTTGAACGTGACATACGGAACGCCGTATTCGACGAGCCGCCGCGCGACGAGCAGCGACTGGCCGACTGTCGTACGGCCGTAGCGGTCGCGAGTCTCGGCGGACTCGAGGGAAAGGTCGAACACCTTCGCGGCGTCTCCCTCGGCGATGCGGCGAGCCTCCGCGCCTGCCGCGTCAAACGCCGCCGCCAGCGCTGCGTTCGGCGATCCCTCCGACGGACGCCACGCGTCGATCTCGGCCAGCATCTCAAAGCGCCTCTTCGCGATCTCCGGCGTCACGCCCGCCGGCGGCACAATGCCGTCGACTACGAAACGCGCAGAGTTTGGCTGCCCGCCGGTGACGAGAGGCGCGGCGTCCGCGCCGAGGAACCCGACTTCGCTGAAGCGCCCTTTCGCGCTTGTCAGAATCACGTATGGCGGAAGTTCCCCTCCATACGAGCCGCGCTTCGCCTGGGAGATCACGGCCCCTATCGCAGGGCATATCTCGCCTCCGCCGGGGAGCCGTCCCGTCTGCATGAGATACGTCGCGCTCTCGTGCCCGTTGTGCCGGTGGGTCATGGTGCGGATTATGGAATAGAGGTCCGCGCACTTGGCGAGCTCCGGCCACCATTCGTGCACCTCCATCCCCGGCACGTTGGTGGGAATCGCCTTCAGCCCGCCGTTGAAGTCTCGCGGCGCATTCGGCTTCGGGTCGAATGTCTCAAGCTGGCTTGGGCCGCCCCAAAGCCAGATTTCAACGACGCTCTTAGCCTGTTTCATCACCTAAGCCCTCCCGTCCGTCAGATGCGAAGGAGAAATTCCTTCGAGTTGACGAGGCTCCATGCAAGTTCCCGCGGAACCTCCGACCAGCCGCGCTTGCCGCGCCTCTTGCGCTCGCCGTCGAGGAATCCAAACTCGCGAGCCGTCGAAGCGCGGGATATTAGCCGCCAGTAGATGTCGTCGATTCGCTCCCTAAAGCCGGCCTTTTTCCCGCTCGTCTTTACCATGTTGTCTATCTGGCGGGCGAGACTGCCGGAATTGAAAAGGTAGAGCCGCTGCTTCGCCGTGACATCGCTGCCGCGTTCGGACTCGAGCCCTGTATCGCGCGTGGGGCGGCCGAAGAGAGTGAGGAAGCTGCTGGAGATAGAGCCGTCTTCGATGCACACCGTCCTGCGCGAAGGCGGCAGGAACGAGAACGGCTCTGGCGCGGGCGAGAAATACTTTCTCTCGGCGCCGCCAAGCGAGCAGAATGCGTCGTCCAGGACCTCCGCGTCAAGCCGCCGCGCGGGAAAGCCCCCTGTCACCGATCCACGCGCATACTCGTCGGAAAGGACGATCTCGCGGATCGCATCCTTGACTTTCATCGTGCCGCCGTCAGCGCAGGCGGCCGAGTCCGCGCCAAACAGCCAGCCGCGCAGCCGTCGGCGGAAGGCCGAGGCCACTTCGTCGCGGGCACCAGAGAAAAGGCGCTCGCAAAGTTCGCCTCGCCTGTCCGGCCCGTCGACATAGACGATCTCCTCCTTCCATTCGCGAGTGTTCTTTATCCTCACGTTCCCGAAATACGCCGCGAGCTCCGCCCTCCTCTCAGGCGAAAGCTCCGCCGGGGCGATGCCGAGGAACGTCTGGGCCGTAGCCTCGGCCCATCCATCCGGCGTGCGCCTGTCGGTGGCGCGGAAGAAGTTCACCTCGGCGTCGCGAAAGTCGCTTCCCTGCGATGTCAGGAGCGCACGTCCGAAAGACGCCCACGATTCATTGCCTTTCACGAACCTGCGGATACGCCCATGATAGACGTAAACGGCGTTCGGCCACAAGTTGATCGGGAACTCGCTCTTCACCCTCAGGACGTCGCAAAACCGCATTGCCCAGTAGTCGGCGAAGTCGTCCGAGGCGAGCAGCCTCTCAACGAGTTCCTTCCTGCGGTTGGGCCTTCCTCCGAGGACATACGCCTTCGCCTCATCCTCCGACGGTATGCGCCCCGCAAGGTCAAGATAGAGCCTCCGCACCATCACGGAGTCGGTCGCCATGCCGTCCGGCGTCTCCCAGGGCGATGGAGCGGGGGATGGAGACGCACACTGCTCAGCCGCCGTCGCAGGCCAGGCTGCGAACGCCACAGCGCCACCGATGAACGCCCTTCTTGTCGCATTCATTTCCATTGCGTTGCGTCCGATTCGATTTCGAAAAGCCAGTCCGGCCGGCAAACATCGGCCACGATTGCGCGGGAGTGCGCCGCCGGATACTCGGGATGCGCGGCAAGCCACCTCTCCCAATGCGCCCGGCATGACTCGTCCTTGAGATAGACAAGCGCTCCCGTGATGTCGCCAAACGACATGCCGCGCGACGAATAGATCGCCGAGACTGCGTTCATCGTGCAGTCGATCTGCCGCGCGACGTCGCCGACGTGTGCGACTTCGTGGCTCTTGGGCTCGATCGACGCCGTGCCGGAGACTATGACGCGACGCCAGCCGGGTGTGCGCACTTCTGCAGCGCGGGAGAAACTCGAGCCGTATTCGAGCGCAGGGCACTGCAGAGGGCTCGGCAATGCCTCGACCTCCACGCTCCCAGCCTCCTTCGCCTGCGCGGCAAAGGCGCCAAGGACTATCCGCGCCGGAGAACCGCAAGACCAGCCGATCCCGGTGGACGCCGGAACGAAGCGCCTGTAAACGCCGCGCGAGCGGAAGAAGCGGTCGCGAGCCTTGTTGAGCTCGCCATACCACTCGAGGATGCGGTCGGCGTAGAGCCATGTCCGAACGACATGCGAGAAATCCATGCCGATTGACGAAAGCTCTCTCTCCACGCCCTCGAAAGCGGAAACCGTCTGGTCGAAGGCGGAGGCCGAAGCGTCTGCCGGCCCGATGCCCGTGAGAAGCGCGTAGCACCCCCAGGCGTCCTCGGTGACGATGCCGTGAGGCGTCTTCAAAACCGTCTCGCCCGGCATAGAGAACCCGATGTCGGGGAATTCCGCCGTTCTACCACATTCCACCATCTTCACTTAAGCATCACTTCTATGACGGGAATCTCCACGTCCGGCTTCACAACAGGCAGGATGAACGAAGGATCCACGTCCTTGCGCGGGAAACCGGCGACATCGAGGGGAATCTTGACCTTGACCTCCGACGCGTCATGAAGGAACTGTGAGTACTTGACCTTGTCGGAGAACTTGATCGGCAGCGACGCTATTGGGTAGTCAATAAGATGCACGTAGAGCCGGTTCCGCTCCTTGTTGTATGTGAGGAGCGTGCCCTCCGGCGCGACAAATCCCTCCGGCGCAGGCCCGCACCCGTAGATGGCGCGGCTGTTGTATTTCATCCACTTGCCGATGCCGGCGAGCCGATCCTTGGCGCGGGCGTCGAAGTCGCCGCGGGCCGTAGGGCCGACATTGAGGATCGTATTGCCGCCCTTCGACACGTTGTCTATGATCATGACAAGCAGCTGGCGGACGCTCTTCCACGTCGCCTCGTCGCGGTAGTAGCCCCAGCTTCCGGAGAACGTCTGGCACGTCTCCCATGACGGAGCCGGCTTGCCGTTGCGCATCGGCCACTTGCCCGTCTTCTTCTGTTCAGGCGTCACTACATCTGCAGGAACGGCGTCGCCGAGCCTGTCGTTGATGATTATTCCCGGCTGGAGCCTGCGGGTCAGGGCCATCAGCTCGACCCCCTTCCAGTCCTCGGTGTGCTTGAACGTGTTCCACCACGGTTCGTCGGGCTTCTGGCACGAGAAGTCGTACCAGAGGATGTCCACCTTGCCGTAGTTCGTCAGTATCTCGCGCACCTGGTTGTGCAGGTACTCGACATACTTGGAGAAGTCGCGGCCCTTGTTGAGCTTGGCAAGCTCTTCCACCGTCTTGCCCTTGCAGCCCGGATACCAGTAGTCCTTCGTGTAGTCCGGATGGTGCCAGTCGAGAAGCGAGTAGTAGAAGCCGCAGCGCATGCCAGCCTCATGGCAGGCATCGGCGAACTCCTTGACGACGTCGCGCCGGAAAGGCGTGTTCGTCGACTTGTAGTCCGTGTATTTCGAGTCGAAGAGGCAGAATCCCTCGTGGTGCTTCGTAGTAAGGACGATGTACTTCATCCCCGCGTCCTTCGCCGCCTGAACCCACGCCTTCGCGTCAAAGAGGTCAGGATCGAAGTTCTCGGAGTACTTCGCATAGTCGGCGTCGGAGATGTTCTCGTAGTTCTTCACCCACTCGTGGCGCGCCGCAAGCGAATACGCTCCGAAATGTATGAACATGCCGAAGCGCGCGTCGGTGAACCACTTGAGCCGATCGGCTTCCCCGCCTCCATTCTCGGCGGCGCCATCGGACTTTCCGGAGGGGCCGTCCAAGGCGACGAGGATCTCGGCTGAATAGTCGCGGTCGCCATCTCGCCTCGATGGAATCGCCGTAATCTCGCCGCCGCCCTCCAATTCCACGGTGAACGGCCTCGAGAGGTCGCCCATCGCAGGAGCGAGGAGGATGCGGAACTTCGCCACGTTTTCCACCTGCACCCTGAAGCGGTTTCCGCCAAGGTTCTCTGCAACTATCCTCGCGCCCTGCGGGCAGACGCGGCGGCCGAGGCGGTAGGCCTGGCGGCCGAGGTCCGAATCGGTCTTGGCGACATCAGGCCCCTCAAGCTCTATCGCATCCATCACGATCCTGTCGGAATCAGCCTTTACAAGCTCAAGCCAGCGCGAGCGGACGACGTCTTCGTTGCCGGGGTGGCTGGTGCCGCACGGCGTAACGAGCGCGCAGCGCCTGGCATACGGGTTGCGCCGCTTGTCGAGCGACCACGCGAAGAAGCGGCGCATGGCCTCCTGCGCCTGCGGGAACGAAAGGGAGTGCCCGCCCGAGTGTTCGTCATATACGTGCTCTACGCCGTAGCGCGTCATCAGCTCGTCGGCCGCGCGCGCGAAGTCGGGTCCGCACCAGCGGTGCTTCCGCGCGTGTTCAAGGCCGGGATGGAACTCCGGCGCGGGCGAGCAGTCCTTCGCCCCGTGCTGGATATAGACGGGCGTTCCGAGAAACGCCCTGAAGTCGGTCTCCCACCAGCCCCCGGCGCTGCACCATACGCCCGCGAACCTGTCGGCCATTATCTCGCCGAGGTGGTAGGCTCCGTAGCAGCCCATCGAGTGGCCGCCGAGGAAGATCCTGTCGGGATCGATGTTGAAGCGGTTTCTTGCGTCTTCTATAGTCGCGTCTATTAGCCGCCATACGCCGGATTGGTTCCAGCGCGAGCCATGCGCGGCAGGAGGCGCGGACGGCGCGGCGACGATGAAAGGTGCGTCGGCAAAGGCCGGCATCGCCCATCCGCCCTCGCCGAAATACCTCTCCGGCGCATTGTCCTTCGTATCCACGGAACCGCCGTGCAGGAAGACGAGGAGCGCCGACGGCTTCGCGTAGTCCGTAGCCGGAGGTATGTGGTAGTATATGCGGCCGTCGCTGCGGCCGGGCGCAGGCGCGATGTAGAGCATCCTGTCCATCTTGGCGACATGCGATGCTAGCCGTTGCTCGGCCGTTGCGGACTCGTCGATCTCCGCAGGCAGCCCTTCGCGGAACGGGCGGAACCTGTGGTAAGGCTTCTCGCAGCCCCTGCCGACGGCGACCTGCATCTCGTTGTCGCGGGGGCTATCGGCAAAAACGCATATCTCCGATTCAATCGTCGTCGAAGAGCATATCGACCACGACTCCAGCACATGCCGCCCTTCCTTGAGAGAGCCGTTGTGCGCAGTCATTACGCCGCGCAGGTCTTCCACCGTGAACGGATTTTTCGCAGGCTTTACGGAAAACGGGAAAGGCCTGCCCTCCGGCCATTCCTCGCCGGTCAAAAGGCGTATCGCCTGGCGGAAGCGCCCTGTGTTGTTGGGGTGCTCGAAGGCGTGCTCCTCGCCGTAGTCGTAAGACCCCTGGTAGGCCTTCGCAAAGTTGAACTTCGACACTCCATCCCAGAAGCCCTTCCGCTTCGCGTTCTCGAGAAGGCAGGGAGAGGCGATTACGTCCTCCGCAGGCCAGGCGTCGAGTTCATAGACTGTGTAGAGGTTTGGCATAATCGTCACCTCGTCGTCGGGACAGCGGACGGCCACGTAGTTCCTGCCGTGCACGACCTGCACAAGCCACGCCTCGTCCCTGTCCGCCACCGTGTAGATCCGCGCGGACGGGGCGTAGCCGTATTTCTCCACAAGCTCGCAGATGATGCGCACGCCGTCGCGCGCGCTCGTCGCGCGCTCGCCCACGGCGCGGCGCAAGTTGAACTTGACGCCTCCCTCCGAGAGCAGCGTCGGATCGTCCATGCGTTCAGTCGAGTTCCCTCCGGAGTCGCTCACGACGAAGACGCCGCGCTCGTTCAGGAACGTGTCGGCGTTGCCGTCGCCATACGGGAACTTCACCTCGCCCCAATACGCGGCAAGAGTGTGCGGCGCCTGCGGCACATTCGGGTTGCACCCCTCCGTCGCGGGCAGGACAGCCCCTTCCGGCCAGTCTCGCGCAGGAACGACGCCGTGGTGCGCCTCGTAGGGCGGCCAGTCGTCTTCGTTGTGGCCTACGATCACGTGGCCCGTCGCGGAGACCTTCTTGCCGACGACGAAAGTCATGCATGCCTCGGCCGCGAACGTCACGGCGAGGGCGAACGACAGAACTGCCTTTTTCATCGATTGCTCCTTGTTAATCAATCTTGCGGCTCGACCTTTGCCACGCCGCCTTGGTATTGGACGTGTTTCACAAGTTTCTCCAGTTCGGGACTTGGAGGGAACCGCAGGATCACGCGGTCGCCCGGCTTTATCTGCCGGGCAAGCGCACCCCATGACCCGTCGGCGACGAAGCTCTCCGCCGACGGCCCCTCGGCCACAAACTCGTTTGGCGTGAACGCGACGGCCCCCTCTGGCGCAAGCGAAAGCCCCGCGATCTCGACGTCGAAGCAGTTGCAGATCTCGGTCAGCGACTTGACGACGCGGCCGATCTTGACGTTGCGGATGCGGATGCCGCTCGGCGGCAGCAGCTCGTCCCCATAAAGCTCAATTCCCCGAGCGGCCAGCTCCGCCTCGCAGTCGGAGATGTTGATGTTGCGGATGCGCGTTCGCCTAAGCTCGAAGTCTGGGAAAAGCCCCCACTGGGCGGTGTACTGCGTGAAAATGTTGAAGACGCGAATCATCCGCTTGCCGCGGCAATGGTCCATCCAGACGTTCTCGACGAAACCGCCGCGCCTCGGCCCCGTCTTGATGCGCAGCATCGAATAGGTGTCGGCGACCGTGCAGCGCGTCATCCATACGTTGCGGACGCCCCCCGAAAGCTCCGAGCCGATGCCGAGAAGCGAGTGGCTGTTCACGAGGTCGCAGTCGCGCACGACCACGTTTTCCGTGCAGCGCCCGAGCCGCCATGCATCCGCGTTGCGCCCGGCCTTCAGGACGATGCCGTCGTCCCCCTGGTCGAAGTGGCAGTTCTCGATCAGCACGTTCTTCGTCATGTCCACGTCCACGCCGTCGTTGTTGTGCCCGTGCGCATAGGTCTCGAGGTTGCGGACGACGCAGTTCTCGCTGTGGTAGAGGTGGATCATCCAGAACGGCGACTCGCGGATCTTGAACCCGTCCAGGAGGACGTTGCCGCAGCGGTTGAACTGTATGAGGTGCGGGCGCATGTGCGCGCGGTCGAGCTTGAGGAGCCGCCGAGACTCGACGGGCGCGTTTGTCGAGCACCAGTAGTAGAGATGCTCCGTCGCCTTCATGTGCTCCGGAGGACGATCAAACCACGTGCGCCAGAAATCCATACGCGGCGCAATCGTCCCCTTACCGGTGATGGCGACGTTTGTGACGCCGAATGCGTAGATGAGCGGCGAGTGGTTGTAGCACTCGATCCCCTCCCATGTCGTAAACGCCTCAGGGTAGTCGGAAGGATCGTCCGTGAACTCTAGGACCGCGCCCTCCGCAAGATGCAGGTTGCAGTTGCTCCGGAAATGCACCGCGCCCGTGAGCCACCTGCCGGGCGGAACGACGACCTTGCCGCCGCCCGATTTCTCGCACGCCGCCATCGCAGCCGCAAACGCCTCCGTGCACTTCGTCCCGTCCGACTTCGCGCCGTATTCCGAGACCGGGAACTCCCTCGCTCCGAATTCTGGAACCTGTATCTCGTATTTCCCAAACGGCGCCTCGACCTGAAGCGCCGCCGCCAACAAAAGAACACAAGCTGTCATACCATTATTTCCTTTCCTCCGCGGCCGCCATCGTCGGTTTCGTCGTCAAGACCCGGCCGCAGCTTCCAACACCGTGCCGCTATTATATCAGTTTCCGCCCCGAAACGCCAGCATCGCCCGCAACTGCGCACGGGCTGCGTCGTAGTCCTTGTACGTCAGGTGCGGCGACGAGGCGATCTTCTTGAGCTCCGCCAAAGCCGCACTGTCGCCGCTCTTCTCCGCCCGTTCCCTGGCGAGCTTGAAGTAAAGGGCGTCGATGAGGCCGTCCCTTATGTTTTCGAGGCGGATGCAGCTTACCGGATAGTAGATGTCGCCGTCCCTGCGGATGTACACGAGCATCGCGGCGAGCTGCTGCTCGGGCGGCAGCTCGTGAATCTTGTATTTGCCGTTGTAGCCGCGGTAGCCGGTCTTGAAGCCGATGTTCGGGCGAAGCCCGGAAGTCCAGCAGGCGTAGCCGTCCAGTCCATCGACGACGAGCGCCGCCCACGGTTCGCCGCGCGCATGTATCGGGAGAGCCCTCCCCGCCCATGACGCCCGATTGAGATAACGGCTCACCTTAACTCCCCTTGACCGCATGTAGGCGATGTCCTCGTACACCCTCTCTCCGCCGCCGCGGTAGGCTGCCGTGGAGAAGGTGAAGTCGGTAAAGCCCTCCGCGGCGGGCTTGATGTCCCAGTATGACGTGCCGGACGGGATCATCATCGTCCGCAAGTCCGGCACCAGCTCGTGCAGTCGCTTGGCGACCGGCAGATAGACGAGCGAGTTGTCCTCGTCGCCGAGCTTGTATATGAAGCTGTCGCTGCCGATGCCGACCGTCTTCAGCGCCTCCATCATCGCGGGAAAGTATTCGCTCTTCAGGCATCCGCTGCGGCTGCTCACAACCGCCCGCAGATTGTACTTCGCGCAGGCGCGCAGACGCTCGTCCATCTTGAACGCCGACAAGTCGAAGCGCATGCGCCCGGGCGCGGGGACCTCTTCCTTCTCAAGCATCCAGTCCGCATACGCCTTATAGGCATCTTCGCGCGTCTTCGCCTTCGCCATGCGGGCCTTCTTCAGCTTGCCGTCGAGCAACTTGCCGTCAATATATGCGGACGGATGTTCGAACGAGACGTCCGTCATGTAGTGGTCGCGGAAGAATCGCGCCCACATTTCCGCCGATTCCCCGCCCCACGGAATCGTCGTGAAGAGATAGACGAGGAACGGATGCGACTCGGGGAGGGGCAGCTGGAGATCGGCGACCTTCGCGGTCACGCGGAAGCGCACTGCCGTCGCCCCTCCGACCTTGACCGCCAGCTCGCCCGTGTAGTCGCCGCTCTTCGCTCCGCGCGTATCGACGTAGAGGCGAAAGAGCGACGATTCGCCCGACTTGAAGGACTGCGGCGCGCGGACGCGCTCGACTATCTCGGGATACGGCAGCGTCACCGTGCGGCCGTCGTCGCACATGTCGCCGGGAGTGTGCAAAAACGCAAAGCGCGCAACGTAAAGCTGCGACGCCGGAATCGTCTTTTCGCCGTCCTTCAGGTCGGCGGCCTCAAGTGTCACGTCCGCCATCGCCCTTGTCGCCGAGAGCGCAAACGAGCGATGCGTCGTCTCGTTGATCGCCGCGTCAAATGCGAGCGACAGCTCCTTGCCCTGCGCGTCAAGGGCGCTTCCAAGGATATCCGCCTGCGCAACCGGCGACTCGCCGAAGACAGCGTCAGGGCTCCATGCCTGCGCGAGAAGCGGCGGCAGGCCTCCCTGCCCCGCAATCCGCGCCGATATCCTGGCCAGCCGCTCGCCTTCCTTCCTCTCGCGCTCCTTGGCGAGCACGTTGAGAAACACCATGTAGCCGCGCTCGTCGCCCTTGGCGACGGCCTGCGCGGACGGCTTCTCGCCATATGCCTTCTCGAACGCGGCAATTGCGCGCGCGGAGTCCTTCGCGAAACTGCCGATTGCGATAAAGCCCATGTCGCCGACTTCCTTGTAGCCCGTGCCGTCCCCGAGCGACCAGATCGCCGCCTTCTTCTCCGCGCCCTTGGCCTTTGGAAGGCCCATGCAGACGTTCATCCGGATCGCGTCGGTAAACTTGTAGTCCTTGCGTTCAAGCGAAGAGAAGGGTATGCGCACCTCCGCCTGCCAGCCCTGTTCGTCCGCCTTGGCGGCGGCCTCCCATTCCGGCGTCACGAACGAGTCGCCGTCCGCCGAATCCTGCAGGTCGCCGTTTGCCGCGACAGAGAACTGGAAGTATCCGTTAACGCTGTTCGGACGGGCGAAGAAAAGCTCGACTACGGAGTTGCCGCGCCAGATTTCGCCGTCGTGGCGCACATGCTCGCTTGAAATGCGGTAGGCTCCGTCAACCCGCCATGCGATATAGAGATTCATCCTGTCGCGTCTCAGCGCAAAACGGCATTTGACCTCCGTCTGAGGCTTGCGATCATACGACATGAAGTCGTCCCGCCAGGCGACCTTGCCGCCCCAGTCCGAGAAATCGCCGTCAACCTTGAGAGCCTCCTTGGCAAACGGCAATTCCAACGCCTTGAGCGTATCCGGCAAATCCGCCGCGGAAACGCCGATTGCCGGCAAGGCGCAAAATGCAAATATCAGCGACTTGCCCATCTGGCTGGTTTTCCCTCGGGTAAATGGAACATGCGGATGTTCCTATCTTTTTTCCCTGAGCCAGTCGATGAAGAAGTTCATGTACTCTTCGGCAGAGCGCAGCGAACCATGCTCGTCGGGCTGGTGCGCACCATGCGCGTCGGGGGCGTAGATGACGATTGGCAGGCCGAGGTCGGAGAACTGGAATGCGTCGGTCGCGCCGAGTATCTTGTCCTTCCTGAACGGAAACGCGCTTCCCGCCCAGCGCCTGCGCATAGCCTGGAAAAGCCCTTCTATTAGCGGATCGTCTGGGTCGTTCTCCACCGGCGGCACGCAGTAGAGCGTCTCAGGCTCAAGTCCCGTCACGTCGCGGACGAGGGCCGCGAGCTTCTTGACGTCGTCCTTGCCGACGTAGCGGAACGAGAACGTCGCGGAAGCCTCGCCGGGAATCGAGTTCGGCGCGTCGCCCGCAGCAAGTATCGTCGGCGCAAGGGTGGAGAACCAAGTCGATCCCTGCGCAGGCGCGGGATACGCCGCCATCAGGCGCTCCACCGCCTTCGTTATCTTCGGAATCGCGTTGTCGAGTTCCATCGGGCGGGAGGAATGGCCGCCGCGCCCCTTCACCGTCAGGCGGAAGCCCCAATGCCCCTTCTGGGCGGTATACAGGACGTTTGTGACATCTCCGAGCGTGTCGCCAACAATGACCATCTTCATCGGCCTGCACCCCGCGTTGCGAAGCATCGTGCACGTCGGAACCTTCCCGCAGCAGCCGTCCTCGTCTGTCGCGAAGAACGCGCCCACAGAGGCCTTGCCCTTAAGCTCGACAAGAAGCTGCGCAATCAGCGCCGCGTTTACCTTCGTGTCGCATGCGCCGCGCCCCCAGATCTCGTCGCCTTCCAGCTTCGGGACGAACTGCTCCGGCGACGCCGCCGGAACGACGTCGATGTGGGTGACGAATGCATACTCGCACTCCCTGCCGGGAACGGTCGAGGCGTAGATCGCGTCGCGCCCCTCCTCCGTGCGCTCGACTACGCAGTTTACGCCGCGCGCCTCAAGATAGCCCCGGAGATACTCCACGGCGCGGTTGCATTCCGGAATGAACCGCGACTCGGAAGGAATCGCAAGAAGCCCCTTTACGAAATCAACGTCGATTGACGCGCCAAAAGACCGGCCGAGCCCCGCCGCAGCCAGGATTACAAGGGGCAATATCTTTGGACACATTGCGCCTAATCCCCGATTGTCTTTATCTCGGGATGCTGCACGGCTATCGGCGTCCCCTTCTGCGATATGTAGAACATGTCAAGGACCACGGTCTTGTCGCCCCTGTTCTCGCCGTGGTGGATCGTCCCTACCATCTCGACCACGGCCTCTCCGGCCTTGACGGTCGTTTCCTTGCCGTCAAGCCCGATGATCGTGAGCTCTCCCTGCTGCAGGATGCCGTAGTTCATGACCGGATGATGGTGCCACCCGAGCTTGCTGCCGCGCGGGAAAATGTAGCGCCGGACGACAAGCTCAGGCTTGCCGACGGGATAATCGGGCAGCTCCACGCCATCCCAGCTATGCGACGTGCGCTTGAGATCAATTATCTTGATCTCCTTCGCGTCGTCGTATTTGCCGAACGCAGAGTCAGCGCAAGGCGATGCGCAGCCGGCCGCAAAGCCAAGGGCCGCCGCGCCAATAATTGAAAAACACCGATTGCAGAAGTTCGTAGTCATGCCTACCCCTTTTGTGTCAATATACATTGCGTATTATACCATAAGTGGCGGCCACATTGGCCGGATAGACGTCACCGGGCGAGCGAGACGGCCTTCCAGAACGCGTCACCGTCGGAGATGAGGCTCTTTAGCGACTCCTTGCGCGAAAGTATCTCGTCAACTCGCTCCTCTACCGTGCCGGTGGTTATCATGAGGTGGACGAACACCGTCTTCTTCTGCCCGATTCTGTGCGCCCTGTCCGTGGCCTGCGCCTCTACGGCGGGGTTCCACCACCTGTCGAAGTGTATTACGTGCGTGGCCTTCGTGAGGTTGAGGCCGAACCCGCCGGTCCGCAGGGAAAGTATGAAGGCCGTCGGGCGTGCGCTTCCACCGGCGCAAAAAGCCGCGATCTCCCGCTCGCGCTCGTCCTGCGTAAGCCCTCCGTGCAGGAACGGGAAGCGCTTCGCGAATTTCGCCTCGAGGGCGGTGCGCAGCGCGGCACCCACTTTCGCATACTGGGTGAATACGAGCGCCGACTCGCCAGCTGCGAATATCTGGCCGAGGAGGTCGCAAAGCATTGTGAACTTCCCGCTCTCCATGAAGGCGGCAAGCGCATTTGGGCCGTCGTCCGTCATGCCGTCGCAGGCAAGCTTGAGGGCTGTGAGCAGCGCAAGCGCGTCCCCCTTCCCGCGCGGAGCCGCCCTGTAGTCGGCAAGCGCGGTTTCGTATTCTCGCCTTGCGGCCGCGCCAAGCTCGCAGTACTGCCTGACTTCGCTCTTTTTGCCAAGCTCCGCGGCAATCGCGGGATCGGACTTTAGCCGTCTCAGGACAAACGGCTCAAGCGCGCGCCTGAGCCGCCTTCCGGCGGTCGAGCCCGAATCGGCGGAAATCGGCTTTACGAACCTCTCGCGGAACGACCTTGCATCTCCGAGAAAGCCAGGGTTGAGAAAGTCCTCAAGCGCCCAAAGGTCCATAAGGGAGTTTTCGAGCGGAGTTCCCGTGAGCGCAATCCTCTTCCCCGGGGAAAGCGCGCGTATCGCCTTCGCAATCTGCGTCGCCGGGTTCTTCGCGATCTGCGCCTCGTCGAGGACGAGCGCGTCCCACGCGACCTCCGCCATCATCCGGCAGTCCTTTACAAGCAGGGAATAGCTCGTAAGCAC
>JBGUVV010000175.1:0-3115 GCA_045220525.1 Kiritimatiellia bacterium | reverse complement strand
CTACCGTTGTCAGGGGTGCGTCCGTTCGCCCTGAACCAGAGATTCCGAATGGCACGATTGCCGAGCGATTCTACGAGGCGAAGCGGCTGGAAGGATGCAGTGAACGGACAATCCGCTACTACCGCTTGACCATCTGCAAAATGCTCTCTACACTCGCAATGCCTCTTGTCCACATGACTACGGAGCATCTGCGTACTTACCTTTCCGACTATCAGGAAAAGCGCAAGTGTAGTAAGCTGAACATGGACAACATAAGGCGCATCCTCTCCAGCTTCTTCTCGTGGCTGGAGGATGAGAACTACATCTTGAAAAGCCCCGTTCGCCGCATCCACAAGATTCGCATGGAATGTCCCGTCAAGGAGGCGTACACGGACGAGGCGCTGGAGCAGATGCGCGACAACTGCGGCAGCGTCCGAGACCTCGCTATCATTGACCTTTTGTCATCGACAGGGATGCGTGTCGGCGAGCTTGTGGGTCTGAACCGTGC
The DNA here is from genome assembly GCA_045220525.1 of Kiritimatiellia bacterium. Taxonomy (GTDB): domain Bacteria; phylum Verrucomicrobiota; class Kiritimatiellia; order RFP12; family UBA1067; genus UBA1067. Next base: position 2,628 of record JBGUVV010000175.1, on the reverse strand, counting down.
GGACATCGACTTCGAGAATCGCGAGTGCGTCGTATTCGGCAAGGGCGGCAAGGAGCGCCCGGCATATTTCGACGCGAGGACAAAGATCCACTTGAAAAACTATCTGGATGCACGGGGCGACAACGATCCCGCATTGTTCGTGTCGCTTGCCGCGCCGCACAAACGTCTGAAGATAAGCGGTGTCGAGATACGGTTGCGGCGGCTGGGGCGGCGGCTCGGCATCAATAGGGTGCATCCGCACAAGTTCCGTCGGACGATGGCGACGCGGGCGATAGACAAGGGAATGCCTGTCGAGCAAGTTCAACGCCTGCTCGGGCACTCAAAGATCGACACGACCATGCAGTATGCGCTCGTCAACCAGAGCAACGTCAAGAACTCGCATAAACGATTTATTGCGTAACCCAATCCAAGGAGGGCCAACGTGACTATCAAAGACATCATACGGAAGATCGCCGAAGTGGCTGGGAAGAAAGACCCGGCGGCGACGGCTGTTGCTTGTCGGGGAGCGGTCCGCGACTGCGTTGGCGCAATTTACCAGAGCAAGGGCGCGGAAATGCCACCCAAAGCGTCATTGCTGGAACTCTTGGCCGAAACGCCCGTTCGTGAGTTCATTGGAGACGAAGACCGTCTGCGAGACCTTGAGTTTGTGCGTGTCCTCGGCATGAACGCCGAACACAACCGCAAGGTGAAGCGCAACCATGCGCAGCTAGCCGCCGAAACCTGCACATCGTTCCTTGAGGCGGTTGATGCGAAACTCGAAGGACGTTCTGTGCCGGAGCGCTCCTGCAACATCAGCGAGGCGGAAACCCGCCGCGCCTACATCGACGTCTATCTTGAAGAAGCGGGTTGGGATGTCCTCGAAGCCGAGGGGGCGATGCTGCCCGGCAAGGCTTGCGCGGAAATCAAGGTTGAGGGAATGCCCAACAACACGGGCGAGGGGTTCTGCGACTATGTGCTTTACGGACGCGACTTGAAACCTCTCGCCGTCATCGAGGCGAAAAAGACGTCCGTCGGACCGGAGAAAGGACGCCAGCAGGTGAAGCTTTATGGCGAGTGCTTTAAGAATAAATACGGTTATACCCCTATCCTTTACTACACTAACGGCTATCAGATATGGTGCATTGACGGGTTCTATCCGTCGCGGCAGATCCGGGCGTTCCATACGATTGATGAATTGGAGCGGCTCATTCAAAAGCGAAATCGCAAGTCGCTCAAAGGAGTAGATCTTCAAATCAACCGCGACATCGCAGGGCGCGACTACCAGATAACCGCCGTCACGAAGATTTGCGAAAAGTTGAGCGACAAGAAGCGGGCTGGGCTTCTTGTCATGGCCACTGGAACAGGCAAGACGAGGACGGTTATCTCGTTGGTTGATGTGTTGTCACGGCAAAATTGGGTGACAAACGTTTTATTTCTCGCCGATCGTACGTCGCTCGTCAAGCAAGCGCACGACGCATTTAAGGATCATTTGCCGGACTATCCGCGTTCTGTGGTTTCGGATTCCGCGCTCAAGGGCAGCCCCAATGCTCGGATATCGTTTTCGACATACCAGACGATGATCAACAAGATCGACGGTGCGGAAAAGGAGTTCACCGCCGGACGTTTCGACCTTGTGGTCGTTGATGAAGCGCATCGTTCGATCTTTAACAAGTTCGGGGCGATTTTCAAGTATTTTGATGCGCTACTTGTTGGGCTTACGGCAACGCCGCGAGGTGATGTGGACAAGAATACCTATTCGCTCTTTCAATGTGAGAGTGATATTCCCGACTTTGACTATTCAATGGAGCAAGGATTCAAAGATGGTGTCTTGAAACCTTACAAGGTTGTTCATAGGACGAGCCAAGTCTTAAGTCGCGGCATCACCTATCGTGAATGTTCCGCTGAAGAGCGACAACAGCTTGACGAGGCTTTTAATGACGAGCCGCCAGACAGGATAGAATCAAGCCGAATCTTCAATACGGTGTACAACGAAAACACGGTGGACAAGGTAACTGACGAGGTGATGGAGCGCGGGCTAAAGGTCGAAGGAGGTGAAAAAATCGGCAAGACGATTATCTTTGCCTACAACCACCGCCACGCCGACCTAATCGTGAAGCGCATAAAAGAGCGTTATCCGCATGATGATGACTGGTGCCAGTTGGTAGATAACTATGTAAACTATGCTGACACGCTTGTTGAGAAGTTCAAGCACGATTCTAATTTTAGGGTTGCCGTCTCCGTTGACATGCTTGACACGGGGATCGACGTGCCGGAGGTCTTGAACCTTGTGTTCTTCAAGCCGGTTAGGTCGCGCATTAAGTTTATACAGATGATCGGGCGTGGCACGAGGCCCTGCAAGAACGTCTTTGCGCCAGGCAAGGACAAGGCGGATTTTCGTATCTTCGATTACTGCGACAACTTTAAGTTCTTTGGACAGCATACGCATGAGGTCGAAGTGAATAAGTCGCTTTCCGTCTCGCAACAGGTGTTTGCTGTTCGTGTAGGGATTCTTGTTGAACTTCAGAAAGCGGAGAACCGCAAAATGCAGTTTGACAAGGATTATCACGCGGAGTTGCGGAAAGAGTTGCTGGCGCAGGTCCTGAGGCTGAAGGACGATGCACACTCTTGCCGTATACTGGTGCGGGAGAT
>JBGUVV010000174.1:0-2453 GCA_045220525.1 Kiritimatiellia bacterium | reverse complement strand
TCCGCGCCTCTGCGCCTCTGCGCGAGATAAAAAACCGGCCCGGCAGACGCGCCAAGAGAATCCTGTCCCTTGATTTGGAATCTTTGCCGCGACGGAGCGGCACTTGCCGTAGGGGGGCAATATATGGTAAAATGCGCACTATCGCGGGCGCAACTAAAGCGCCCTCAACATTCACGACCTGCGCCGGCCTCGCCGGATCGGGACAACAAGGGGAAACCATGGATAAATACGTATGCAAAATCTGCGGCTGGGTCTACGATCCCGCCGAGCACGACAACGTCGCGTTCGAGGCCCTTCCCGACGACTGGACCTGCCAGGTCTGCGGCGTCGGCAAGGACCAGTTCGAGAAGATGTAATGCGCCAAAGGCGCAAAACCTGAAAACAGCCAATTAAAGAAAGGAAGTGCGTTATGGCAAAATGGGTATGCCCGGTGTGCGGGTATGTGTATGAGGGCGACAGCGCCCCTAAAGAGTGCCCCCAGTGCAAGGCTGACGGCTCGAAGTTCCTCAAGCAGGGCGCGGGCCTCAACTTCGTCGCGGAGCACCACGTGGGCGACGGCATCGTCGAAGACGCGGAAGTCACGCAGGGGCTCAAGGACCACTTCACCGGCGAATGCTGCGAGGTCGGCATGTATCTCGCAATGTCGCGCCAGGCCGACCGCGAGGGCTATCCCGAGGTCGCCGAGGCCTACAAGCGCATCGCGTTCGAGGAAGCCGAGCACGCGGCGAAGTTCGCGGAGCTTCTCGGCAAGACGATCGACATCGTGACCGACTCCACCAAGGAGAACCTCCGCCGCCGCATGGAGGCCGAGTGCGGCGCGACCGCCGGCAAGATGGCGATCGCCAAGCGCGCGAAAGAGCTTGGCTACGACGCGATCCACGACACCGTGCATGAGATGGCGAAGGACGAAGCTCGCCACGGCAAGGCGTTCGAGGGCCTCTACAAGCGCTACTTCGGTTAATCCCGAGGCGGCGCCAAGGGCAAGGAAAGAGGGCAAGCCATGAACGAGGCGTTCTTCAAGATCGGATACGGGCTATATGTCGTGACCACGAACGACGGGGTGCGCGACAACGGCATGATCTGCAACACCGTAATGCAGGTCGCCGGAGAGCCGGCCAAGATCGCAATCTCGATAAACAAGGCGAACTACACGCACGAGATCGCGAAGAAGACCGGCAAGATGAACGTATGCACCATCTCAGAGAGCGCCGCGTTCTCCCTCTTCCAGCGCTTCGGCTTCAAGAGCGGGCGCGACGCCGACAAGTTCGAAGGCGTCGCGTTCGACCGCTCGCCGAACAGACTCGCCGTCCTCAAGGACGGCTGCAACTCTTATTTTTCGCTTGAGGTGGAGTCCTATGTCGACCTTGGCTCGCACGGGATGTTCGTCTGCACGGTGCCAGACGCGAAAGTCCTCTCCGGCGAACCCACGATGACGTATGCGTTCTACCACGCGAACGTAAAGCCGAAACCTGCGGCGAAGCCGAAGACAAAGGGCTTTGTCTGCACCATCTGCGGCTACATATACGAGGGGGACGAGCTTCCGGCCGACTTCATCTGCCCTCTTTGCAAGCACCCTGCATCCGACTTCAAGCGGCTGGAGTGACTTTTCAATTTCTTAGGAGATTCCAATGGGCGGTTTCTGCGGCGTAACGTCTAAAACGGATTGCGTAAGCGACCTCTTTTTCGGCACTGACTACCATTCACATCTCGGAACGCATCGCGGAGGCATGGCCCTCCTCGGCAAGGACGGATTCCAGAGGTCGATCCACAACATCCAGAACGCGCCGTTCAGGTCGAAGTTCGAGCAGGACTTCGGGCGCTTCTCAGGCAACGTAGGCATAGGGGTCATCTCCGACACGGACCCGCAGCCGCTCGTCATGTGCTCGAAGCTCGGGACGTTCGCGATCGTAACCGTCGGCCTCATCGCCAACATAGAGGAGCTCAAGAAGGAGCTTTTCGAGAACAACTCCGCGCAGCTCCAGTTCTCGACGACAAGCGGCATGGTCGGGCCGACCGAAGTCGTCTCGGCCCTCATCGTGACGCAGAAGTCGGTGGTCGAGGGAGTAAAGTACGTCCAGCGCAAGGTCAAGGGAAGCTGCTCCATATTGCTCGTCACCGACGACGGCCGGCTCTACGCCGCGCGCGACCGCTACGGCCGCACGCCCATCGTCATCGGCCACAAGGACGGCTCGACCATCGCCCTCATGGAGTCGTGCGCCCTTCCCAACCTCGGCTACTCCCACGTCCGCGACCTCGGCCCGGGAGAGATGGCGGAGCTCACCCCCGACGGCGAGATAAAGACCGTCATCGAGCCAGGCGAGCAGATGGCCATCTGCTCGTTCCTCTGGGTCTACTACGGCTACCCGGCGTCGTCCTACGAGGGGCGCAACGTCGAGATGGCGCGCTACCGCTGCGGCTCCGCGCTCGCGAAGCGCGACGGCGACCTCGCGCCT
>JBGUVV010000173.1:0-4631 GCA_045220525.1 Kiritimatiellia bacterium | reverse complement strand
TGAGTCTCTTGTGACTCCGCGCACCAAGGCGATAGTGCCTGTCCACTATGCAGGCGTCGCCTGCGACATGGATGCCGTGATGGCGGTCGCCGAGCGGCACGGCCTTGTCGTCGTGGAGGACGCCGCGCAGGCTGTGGATTCCTTCTACAAGGGCCGCCCGCTCGGGTCCATAGGCCATCTTGCCGCGTTTTCGTTCCACGAGACGAAGAACATAATCTCTGGCGAGGGGGGGATGCTCGTCGTGAACGACGGGCGTTTTGCCAGAAGGGCCGAGATAATATGGGAGAAGGGGACCAACCGCGCGGAGTTCTTCAGGGGCGAGGTGAACAAGTACGGCTGGGTGGATACAGGCTCGTCGTTCCTGCCTACGGAGATAGTCTCGGCGTTCCTCTATGCGCAGCTTGAGCATCTCGACGATATACAGGCGGAGCGCAAGCGCCTTTGGGGGAGGTACCTGGACTTTTTCTCAGGCCTTGGCGCAGACGTGAAGCTTCCAGTCATTCCGGATTTTGCGACGAACAACGCCCATATGTTCTATCTCCTTTTCCCTGACCTTGAGCGCCGCACCCTCTTCATCGCGAAGATGCGAGAGCGCGGGATACTCACGGTCTTCCACTATCTGCCGCTCCATTCCTCCGAGTTCTTCCGGGGGTTCTGCGAGCGTAGAGGCATTGCGCTGCCGGACGACGGCAGGTTCCCGAACTGCAACCGCTATGCCGACACTCTCGTGAGGCTGCCTCTTTACTGCGGGCTTGCCGACGACCAGGACGCGGTCTTGTCCGCGGCAAAGGAAGCCCTTTCGTAGCCATGGACGTCCTCGTTAAGTTCTTCGCATGGCTGATGGACTGGTGCCATTCGTGGTGCCCGAACTACTGGGCCGACATCGTGATATTCACCTTCTTCACCAAGGTCCTGCAGTTCCCGCTTTCGCTTTGGTGCCAGGCGAACTCGATAAGGATGGTCCAGCTGATGCCGGAGTCAAACCGCATAAAGATGGAGCGCTATGGCGACAAGGACGCGATCGGCGACGAGACTGCGGCGCTCTTCAAGCGCAGAAAGTACCACCCCATGCTCTCTCTTGTGCCGCTTGCGCTTCAGATCGTGATTCTCATGTGCTTTGTAAAGGTCATATACGGCATAGGCGACTCTCTTGCCGTTCCCGGAGCGGAAAAGCCCCTCATAGCGCGCGTCCCGTGGACCGACGGCGGAATCGTCTGGCTCGTGCCGCTGCTCGCCGGCGCGGCGGCGTGGCTTCTCGGCGCGTCGCAGAACGTGTTCAACCCCCTTCAGCGCGAGCAGAGCAGGGCGCAGCAGATCACGACGAACGGCATATCGATCTGCATATCGCTTTCCCTCGGCTGCTTCGTCGCGGCAGGCGTCGGGCTCTACTGGGCCGTGAGCAACGTCCTTTCCATAGTGGTCCAGTGGTGCGAGAACCTTTGCATCCCACCGAAGAAGCACATAGATTACCCGAAGCTCCGCCGGTCGCAGGCCGAGCTCAGGAGGTTCGAGGCCGACATAAAGCGGCGCAACGTCGTATCCGGCGACGACCGCAGGCGCGAGAAGGCCGACTACCGCAACTTCTTCGGCGTGGCCAACAAGCACCTCGTGTTCTGCTCAGAGGGAGGTGGCTACTACAAGTATTTCAAGTCTGTAGTGGAGTGGCTGCTCGCCCATTCCAACGTCGTCATCCACTATGTGACGAACGACCCCCGCGACGCCATATTCTCCCATCCCGCCGCAGTCGGGGAAGAAAGGCGCATTCGCCCGTATTTTATCGGCAGCTCTCGCATCATACCCCTCATGATGAAGATGGACGCCGACATGGTCGTGATGACAACGCCTGACCTCGGCAAATACCACATCAAGCGCTCTTACGTCCGCCGCGACGTGGAATACGTCTATGTCGACCACGGCCCCACGTCCGTTCACATGTGCTACCGGAAGGGCGCTTTCGACAACTTCGACACCATCATGTGCAACGGCCCTTTCCAGGTTGCCGAACATCGCGAGACGGAGCGCATATACGGGCTGAAGCCAAAGAAGCTCGTGGAGTCCGGGTATCCGCTTCTCGACACTCTTCCGAGGCTCGACCCGAAGCCTCGCACCGGCGTGGCGCGGCGGATCATGGTCGCAAACTCCCACCAGGCCGACAACATCTTCGACACATGCCTTGATGCGCTCGTCGACGCCCTGCTGCCTCTTGGGGCGACAGTCGTCCTGCGTCCGCATCCGCAGTACGCAAAGCGCTTCCCCGCGAAGATCCAGGCCCTTGAGAGCCGCTATCGCGGGCGGGCTGGGGTTGAGCTCGAGATTGACTTCTCGAAGCCCTCCACCATGTGCGACTCGGACGTTCTCGTGACGGACTGGTCTGGCATCGCCTACGAGTTCGCCTACATGACGAGGCGGCCGACCCTCTTCATCGACACCCCCATGAAGGTGATAAATCCGGAGTGGCGCAAGATCCCGCTCGTGCCCACGGACATCTCGTTCCGCAGCGAGGTCGGCGTGGCGGTGCCGCCGGACGACATGGCCTTGGCCGCAGCCGCCGTGTCCGAGATGCTCGCGAACCCCGACAGGTTCGCCCGCAACATCGACGCCCTCTTCGAGAGGGAGTTTTTCAATCCCGGCGAAGCGGGGGCTGTCGCCGGAGCGTACATACTCGATTCGCTCATAGCCCGAAAGGACAAGGGAAAGGAGAACAAAATATGATGCTCTCGTATGTAGATCCGTCTGTGATGTCATACACGATACAGGCGCTCGCAGGCGTCGCCATCGCGCTTGGCGTGGTCTTCGGCGTCGTGTGGCGCAAGGTCAAGAGGGGCGCAAACAAGGCGCTTGGCCGCAACGAAAACTCAGGCAAGGAGATAGAGGACGAAATCGTCCGCAAATGACGCCGCAATATCTCGGGTAAACACGTTTGTCAATTCAAGTCTTCTTGTATGTGTTGACAACATAGTCAACATTTTGATATATTTTACAGTAAATATGAAAGATGTGCTATAGTGCAATTACTTGAAGAAGGATTTAGAATTCGTGACACATACGAGGTGGAACGCTTTCTCGGTGAGGGAGCGTTTGCCGAGGTGTATCGTGTCAACCACAAGTTCCTTGGGCGCCAGGCGATGAAGGTGTTCAAGCAGACTTCTGCCGACGCGGACGAGGTTGTGAAGATGCTTGGAGAGGCGATTCTCCTCTCGAAGATTGGACATCCCAATATCGTCCGGGTCTTTGATGCCAATACGGTCGAGACAAAACAGGGCACTTGTGGTTTCTTTACGATGGAGTACGTTCCGGGTGGAACGCTTGACAAGTTCTGGCGATCGTATGGCACGAAGCGAATCCCCGTTGAGACGTGCGTGGACTTGATGAAGCAGATTTGCCGAGGGTTGAGCGTCGCTCACAATGCGAATCCTCCGATCATACATCGCGACATCAAGCCACAGAACATTCTTGTCGGTTATGAGGCAGATGGCCTCCGCGCTCGTTTGAGCGACTTCGGTCTGGCGAAGGAGGTAAATCCACTGACTCTTCTTGCGACAGCGGCTGGTACACTGTCGTTCAAGCCGCCTGAGGCGTTCTCGGGGAAGCGTCACAGCGATTCTGCGTCAGGTGATATCTTCGCAATAGGAGTTACCATGTATCTCCTGTTGACTGACGAATTGCCGTTTCATGTCGATTCAAACCTTGGCTGGGGGCAGGACGTTAAGAAGTGGAAGGTGCCGGACAAGCCGAGTGACTGGAACGTCACGGTCAACCAAAAGCTCGACCGCATCGTCATGAAGTGCATCGACTTCGACCCGGCGAAACGCTACCAAACCGCAATGGAGCTTCTGGAGGCGCTTGAAGCATGGAAGCCTGGCGGCAAGGTGTCCGTCAAGGAGTCGCTCAGTTCTTCTACCATGAAGAGCATCCTTGGCGAAGGTTCGGGCATGGACGAGGCCAAAGGCCGTGAAATGGCCAAAGATGCCAGGAAGCTTGCGCGTGAAGGCTTGCTTGGCAGCGCAGCCGACAAGATGGAGGAGGCATTCAACCAGTGTCCCTCGCTCCGCTCCAAGTACGCAGAACAAGTCCGCCTCTGGCGTATGGGGATTGCGATGTGAGGCTCACGACATAGAATGGGGAAAAGTCTCTACAGGGATTTGCTCTTGAAGTTTGGCACTATTGACATGTTGCCGAACAATCTGTTCTATATCCTCGGCCTGCCATGCGAAGCGTCGCAGCGTCAGATTCGCCGTAGACGAGAGGATTTGGAGGCTGCGCATTCTTTGGGAGATGTTGCATGGAAGAAGGAATTTTCATATTTACTAAAAGGATCGCAACCCCCGACGTTTGAAATGGTCAAAGAGGCGTTTGCTCGGTTGGATGATCCTGCAACAAGGATCGTTTCCGGCTATTATTGGTTTTGGGCTCCAAGGGAAGATGATGGAAATAAATTTAAGTTGGCTTTTGATATGTTTCTATCTGGTGATTTAAAGGCTGCAGAGGATTCGTGGTTGATGCTGTTTAAAGAGTCGGAATCAACGACACATGGAATATGCTCCCATGGATTTGCGGCGCTGCAGAGAGACTCTGTCGCATTGGAGAATTTTGAAAGGCGTTGCAACAAGAAGGTTGAGATGCGTGCTTGT
>JBGUVV010000172.1:0-2037 GCA_045220525.1 Kiritimatiellia bacterium | reverse complement strand
CGCGAACGTCGAGGCCACCTCCATCGACGGGAAGCTCTGGTAGCCGAATTCGCTGCAAAAGCGCGGCGTGTAGTTGTAGTAGTCGTCGAACGGCTTGTTTTCGTGCCAGACGTTCCAGTTGTGCATGTCGCCCTTCGAGTCGTCCTTCCATGCATTGCCGAAATCGCCGGGACCGCAACAAGGCGAACTTGGCCAGTAGGTGCGGCCGGGATCGTATTTTGCGACCATCTCGCCCTGCATCTTCGAGCGCTTGATCCACTGCTCGCGGTAGAAGTCCTGGTTGTTTCTCGTCTCTTCGAACCACCTGATCGCGCCCAGGCACTCGTTGTCGCCGCACCACATCGCGATGGACGCATGGTCGCGAAGCCGCCTAAGCTGGTGCGCAAGCTCGGCGCGGATCTCGTCCAAGAACCAGTCGTCGCCCGGGTATACCGCGCAAGAGCACATCATGTCGTGCCAGAGGAGGATGCCGAGTTCGTCGCACATGTCGTAGAAGCAGTCACGCTCGTACTGCCCTCCGCCCCAGACGCGTATCATGTTCATGTTCGCCTCTCGCGCCGAGGCAAGCAGGTCGCGGTACTTGTCCGGCGTCTGGCGGCTCTCGTATGCATCGCATGGAATCCAGTTCGCGCCCTTCATGAAAAGGCGGCGGTTGTTCACGCGAAAGACGAGGGAAAGCTCGTCCTTGCCGGCCTTGGAAACGCTGCGCTCGTTAAGCACCTCGATCTTCCTGAGCCCGATGCGGCGCGTCACCTTCTCGCCGTTTACGTCGACCGTGAAGGTGTAGAAGCGCTGCTCGCCCGCGCCGTTCGGCCACCAAAGAGGCGGATTGTCGATTTCGACGACGTTCGTCACGCACGACCCGTCGCTCAAGTCGGCGAAAACCGTGAGAGTGCAATGCGACATGTCGTCCGTGAATCGCTGATCGGTGTACACGTAGTCGATGCGCGGCTTGTTGGAGGCGATCAGCGAAACCTTGCCGCAGAATCCCATCGTCTCAAGTTCCGGCCCCCAGTCCCAACCTGCGCTGAACGCCGGCTTGCGGATGAGCGCCTGGTTCTTCGCCCACGGCGCGTTGCTCATGGGATAGGCGCGGCCGATTTTCGCGCGAAGCTCGTCGGCCTTGCGAACGGGGCTTTCGAAATGCGCGGCGATGGCGTTCGTCCCCTCCTTGAGGAAAGGCTTGACGTCGAACGTGTAGCGCTGGAACCTGTCGGCCGTCGCGCCAACCTTGCGTCCGTTGACGCTGATCGCGCAGAACGTGTCGCAGTCCTCTATGCGCAGCACGATTTCGCGATGCGCAAGCAGCGCGGCGTCCGCCTCGAACTCGCGCGAAAACGTCCAGTCTTGCCGTGCGACCCAGAGCGTCTTCTCCTCGTTGCGCGCGTAATAGACGTCTGGCATCATGCCCGCTTCAAGAAGCGCCGAATGCACGTCGCCGGGGACTTTCGCCGCGCAGCGCACAGGCGCCCCGGACTGGTCGACTCCCTCCAGCCTCCACTCGCCGCCAAGATTGATTTCGGCACACAGCGCAACGGACGCAATGGCGACCGCGGCAAAGCTTGATAGCAATTGCATCAAATCGCGACCATGCCAACAACGATGCATAGACAAGCCTACACTTCCTTCATTAGGGCGGAGCAACCGGCGACGACATCGGCGTATGTCGTCTCGAAGTCGCCCGTGTACCAGGGGTCTGCCACGTCGCGGTCCATGCCGGCGAAGTCGAGAAGCATGCGAAGCTTCGGCTTGTCCGACGAGCCCGCCATTCGGCGCAAGTCGTACATGTTCACGCCGTCCATGCCGACGACAAGGTCGTAGTCCCGAAGTCTCTCGGGAGAAAGAAGCCATGCGCGGCGCGGAGAGAACGGGATGCCGTGCCGCGACAGCTCGCGCTTCGTGCCGTAGTGGATGTCGTTTCCTATCTCGTCTGTGTGCAACGCGGCGGATTCGACAACGACATCGTCGCGCCCGGCCTTCGCCAGCATGTCCTTCATGACAAACTCCGCCATCGGACTGCGGCAGATGTTCCCGTGG
>JBGUVV010000171.1:0-8738 GCA_045220525.1 Kiritimatiellia bacterium | reverse complement strand
CGTCGCTGCGGGGCGATGAAGACGGCGGACGACGGAAGGCCGCAGACTGAGCTTGAAGTATTCATCCACGGTGCGCTTTGCTATTCCGTTTCAGGGCTTTGCCTTTTCGGTGCGATGGAGGGCGGTCGCTCCGGCAACCGCGGCGAATGCCCATACTGCTGCAGAAGGAATTTCGCGCCGCCGCGCGAAAAGCCATTCCATCCGTTCTCGATGAAGGACCTTCGCCTTGATTCGGGCGCGAATAGGCTTGTGGAGGCTGGCGTGTCGAGCCTCAAGATCGAGGGCCGCATGAAGTCGCCTCTTTATGTCGCTTCCGTGACGCGGCGATACCGCGACATTCTCGACGGTGCGCCGGAGTCTGTCTCGTTTTCTGACCTCGAGACTGTTTTTTCAAGGCGCACGACGCGCCTTCGCTTCGACGGGAAGGCCGACGACCCTATCGACAGCGAATCCGTCGGCCATCTTGGCGCATTCATCGGCCGCGTCAAGAAGGTTGCAAGGGACAGGGACGGCTCGTCATGGCTGAGGTTCCATTCCTCTCGCGCCCTTGAAAAGCACGACGGTCTGCAGTTCGACGCCATCGACGCCAAGGGCCGGCACGTCGGCATGGGCATAGGCGACATGCGTGTTGCGATTTCGCGGAAGCTCGTCTTTGCTACGCCTCCAGATGCAGATGTCGAGGTTAGGATAGACGATGCCGCGCTTGCCGGTGCGCTGACCCCAGGGACGGGTATATACTGCTCGATGTCGAACGCGGTAAAGAGGATGTTCCCCGTGCCGTCTTTCCGCCCGTCAGAATTCCCGGGCGGTAGGAAAATCGACGTTGCAGTTGCGATTGACGGGAATAAGGTCGTTGTGTCTCTCGTCGGGCGGCCAGAAGTCGCGGTCTCGGAAGAGGCCGACTTCGCCAAGGCCGAGGATCCGGGGAAGACTGCCGAGGCTGTCCGCAGGGCTTTTTCGAGGCTTGGCGGAACGGCTTATTCGTTGGGAAGCGTAGAGGTGTCGAATCCTGAAGGACTTTTCGTTCCGTCGTCGGTCTTGAATGCTCTAAGGCGAGCCTTTGTAGCGAGGCTTGACGAGCTTAAGGATGTTGAATCGGCTGAAAGGGGGAAGGCGATTTCGGAAGAATTGGATCGCTGCCGCCGCGTAGATTCCTCATCTCCAGTCTCATCCGCTTGCGCAAGAGTGAAAGTGAGACTCGACCAAGACGTGCCAGAAGGGGATTGGGACGAAGTTGTGATCTCGCTGCCTATCGAAGACGCCGCGGCGATTGAGGAGAAGCTTGAAGGAATCTCCGCCGTTTGCGCCGCGCCGAGACTTGCGCTTCCCCCGTATGTGCCGGAGCCTTCTTTTGCAAGGCTGCGGGCGATGGTCGGCAGGCTTGCGAGGCTTGGCTTCAGGAAGTGGGAGTGCTCCGACCTTGCTACGCTCCGCATGCTGAAGGCGGCGGGTGTTTCCGACATCTCGGCAGACTGGACGCTCTACGCCTTCAATTCTGCCGCGCTCGCAGAGCTTTCCGAAGCAGGAGTTACGCGCTTTGTCGCGAGTCCGGAGAACGGCGCTGGTAACCTTGCCGCGCTTGCGTCTTCGGGATACGACATCGAGTTCCTTTCGCGGCAATCTACTCCGCTTTTCATTTCGCTTAACCGCCCTGCGGTTGACGGGGAGCCTCCGTTCCACGTCTCTGACCTTGTCGTCTTTCGCCGCGACGGGCTTTGGGCGACTGTAAAGTCGTCGCCGCGTTCGTTTGACGTTCCGGATGGGGCGTCGCGCCGCGTAGATATTTCATGGGATCCGTCATGGTGATAGCAGACATGTGGAAGAGGTTTTCGAAGGTCGCCTGGTTTCTGCCGGGCTTCATCCTCTACGCTGCGTTTCCCCCGATGTGCGAGGCGGCTGACGTCCTCTTCGCGGTTGCGCCCCTCATGTGGCTTTCGCGTCGTGGCAACGCGCGTGAGGCGGCGTGGCGCTGGTTCCAGTCCGGAATCTTCTTCTGGGTCGCCACGCTTTCGTGGATGCCTGCAATCGTGAAGAACGGCGGCCCGTGGCCGCTTGTCGTCCTCGGATGGGGCGCACTCGCCGCGTATTGCGCCGGCTATTTCGCCCTCTTCGGCTGGCTTTCCGCGAAGTACTGGCGACGTGTCTCGTCATGGCGCGGTCGTATCGTCGGCATACTCGTCGTAGAGCCTGTCCTTTGGTGCGGTCTTGAGCTCGTGCGCTCGCGTTTCCTGGGCGGCTTTGCTTGGAACCATCTTGGAGTCGTTCCCGCGAACTGCGGCTTCGGCGCGCCTGCCGCGCTTGGAGGCGTGTATCTTCTTTCTGCGGTCGTCGTCTTGATTAACGGCTCCATTGCGGGCATAGCCGAGCGCATGGCAGCCGGAATCCTCGCCCGCCGCCGCATGCCCTACGATCCTTCCGCGCTCAGTCGCTGGAGGAGCCTTGAGACGCTTGTCGTCTTCCTCGCGGTGTTCGGCATATACAAGGCGGCGGGGCTCGTTGAATCCACTCGCCCGCATGTGGCCGACATGGGCAGCTCCTTGAAAGTCGCGCTTGTGCAGCGCAACTTCCCCTGCGTTTTCAAGGGACATGAGGCAGATCCATATGAAATCTACGGGCGGCTTCTTTCTAACGTGTCTTTGCTCAAGCCAGACCTTGTCGTTCTCGCGGAAAGCGCTCTCGCGGAGTTTGGCCCTCTCGACCAGCAGGGCGCGGTGAGGTTCGCGTCGTTTGTCCGCGAGAAGACTGGCGCGGCGCTTCTTGCTGGAGGCACCCGTTTTGAAGAGGGGCTTACCTACAATAGCGCCGCGCTCTATCGCGCGGACGGCACCATGGACGTCTACGACAAGGTTCACCTCGTGCCGTTCGGCGAGTTCATCCCTGGCGACAAGCTATTTCCGGCCCTGCAGAAACTCGCGCCGGTCGGCAGCTGCACGCCGGGCGAGCTGAAGACGCTGGAGTGGAGGGCTGGCCCTGACGGCGCGAGCCTTGGCGCCGCGATCTGCTTCGAGGACACCGACTCCGCGCAGGTCCGCAAACTTTCGCGGACTGCCGGCGCGCTCGTCTTCATCACGAACGACAGCTGGTTCTCGAATTCCGCCGAGGCGCTCGCGCATGCATGGCAGGCGACGGCGCGCGCAATCGAGACTGGGCTCTACGTCGTGCGCGTCGGCAACAACGGCGTCACCGGCACGATTGCGCCGGACGGACGCGCGACATGGCTCATGGATGCGTCAGGAAAGCCTCTTGTCGATGCCGGAGGCACGATGCTCGACCTCGTCGAGCTGCGGCCACTGGCAGGCGAAGACGGAGGCTCTCGCGGCCCTCTTACGCCTTATGCCGCATTTGGGGACGCACCGCTTTTTGTGATATTTGCTCTTCTCATAATGGCCATGATTGTGGTAAAATACTCAGACAGATATGGAAAGCACAGAACAATGTCCCTGTAAATCAGGTGCGACTTACGGCGAATGCTGTGGTCCGATAATAGAAGGCAAGGCGAAGGCGAAGACGGCGGAGGCGCTTATGCGCGCGCGCTATTCCTCGTATGTAACGGGGAACGTGGATTTTCTGAAGACGTCGGCGTCGAAGGCCGTGCAGGAGCAGTTCGACGAAGAGGCGTCGAAGGCGTGGTCGAAGGCCGCCAAGTGGCATGGCTTCGAGATACTGCGCACGGAAGGCGGCCAGAGCGGCGACAAGACGGGCGTAGTGGAGTTCCGCGCGCTCTACACCGCGAACGGAGAGTTCTGCAACCACCATGAAGTCTCCACATTCTCGAACGGCCCCGACGGCTGGGTATTCGAGGACGGGGACATGGTCGGCGAGACTCCAACGGTCAGGGAGGAGCCGAAGGTCGGGCGCAACGACCCGTGCCCGTGCGGCAGCGGCAAGAAATACAAGAAGTGCTGCGGAGCGAAGGCCTGAGCAGATGAGCTCGAACCCCGATTTCGACAGGTGGTACGCCGCGAAGAGCGCGAGGTTCCTTCTTGAGCCTTCCCACAGACTCGAGACGTTCGGCAACACTCTCGTGAACTACCACATCATATCGGAGCTCGAAGACCATCCGGGGAAAGTCCGCGTCAGGGAAGGGCGGCTCGAGGCCCACCAGCCCCGAGTCATAATGCCGCACTTCCAGGAGACCGAGTTCGAGGGGTTCGGCGAGGAGGCGCAAGCCTACTTCCAGTTCCTGAAGGAGCATGAAGACCACCTCAGGATACTGCAATACGGCTACCACCTCAAGTCCGACAACTTCTCCGAGCAGATTCTTACCGACAGGCTCTCTGTTGTCACGGAGCGTGTCAAGCAGTCCGTGATAGAGAGCGGCGACAAGTTCTCGGCCGTCATCCAGGGCGTCGACGACCCGTGGGACGTCGCGCTCGTAGAGCTGTGGCTCAGGGAGATAAACCGCGGCGCCGGGCGAAACATCAGCGAGCTCCAGAAGAACGGCAAGCTGTTCTGACACGCGCAGGAGGTCATGCACAAATGGACAAGATTACCAAGGTCATAGCGATAGCCAACCAGAAGGGCGGCGTCGGCAAGACGACGACGGTAGTGAACCTCGCGGCGGCCCTTTCCTCCCGCAAGAGGACGGTGCTTGTCGTGGACCTCGACCCGCAGGCGCATGCCACTCTCGGCCTAGGTCTCGAAAAGAGGCAGGGCGTCTCAATGTACGGCGTGCTTACGGGCGCGTCCGCGATTGCCGATGTCATACAGCCTACGAAATGGCCCAACCTCAACGTAATTCCGTCAGAGGTCGATCTTGCCGGGGCGGAGCTCGAGTTCGGCGCAAGGGAAGACCGCCTTACGATGATTAGGGACGCGCTTGAGCCGGTCAAGGCGTCGGGCGCGTTCGACTACATAATCTTCGACTGCCCTCCGTCGCTTGGCATCGTCATGACGTCCTCGCTCGTCGCGGCCGACGGCGTTCTCATCCCGATCCAGGCGGAGTTTCTCGCAATGGACGGGCTTGCCCTCATCACCGGCTCCATCGACAGGATCAGGGCGGGCGTAAATCCCGCGCTGGAGCTCAATGGCATTGTCTTCACGATGGTGAATTCTGTTGCCAAGCTTACGCAGGACGTCATCGACGAAGTGCGCGGCCACTTTGGCGACAAGGTCTATGAGACGATAATCCCCAGGAACGTCCGTGTCTCGGAGGCTCCGTCTATGGGCGTGCCTGTCGTCTTTCTCGACCCGAGGTCGAAGGGCGCGACTGCTTACAAGGCGTTTGCCTGGGAGTTCATGGCCAAGAACCCGACGCGCGGCGTGCCGGCTTCGGCTTCTGCCGCGCCAGTTCCCGCTGTCCCAAAGCCGGAATCAGCCGCGCCTGCCGTCGCTAATGAAGCGCCAAAGGCTTGAGTTCCTTCTCCTCTTCGCGGCCTTCTTCGCGCTCTATGCGCTGACCGCGCAGCGCGGAGCGGGCTGGGGCGACTCCGCAGAGTTCCAGGACTGGGTCCTCTGCCATTCGGAATTTGTCTGCGGCCCGCAGTTCTCGAACGCGCACCCGCTCTACGTCGCCTTCTGCCGTCTCGTCGCATCGGGGCCTTATGGCGTTACGCTCGTCTCGTCGTTTTTTGGCGCGCTTGCGGTCGGAGGGCTTTTCCTCTGCACGCGGCGCATTTCGCTTGCCGTCCTCTTCGGGCTTTCGCAGATGATGTGGTGGCTCTCGTGCGTCGCCGAGGTGCAGACGATGAGCCTTGCCATGACCGCCTTCGAGACGTGGCTTGTCATGACGGGCCTCTCTCTCGTGCGCGGAGGTTCATTGAAGTCCGGTGCGGCGTGGTTCTCGGCGGCGGCGCTCCTCTCGGGCATCCATCTCTCCGTCCACAACTTTGCGCTTCTCTCCCTGCCGGTTTACGCTTATCTCGCCGTCCGCGCCTTGCCGGTCGCCGCGTTCCTTGCTGTCGCGGCGTGTTGGGCGGTCGGGGCGTCGGTGTGGCTCTATAACGCTTTTGTTCGCGGCCTTGGGGACGTCCTTTTCGGCGCATACGGGGCAAAGGTGCTCGGGGTGTTTCCCGGGAACTGGAGCGAGACAGGCTTCAACTTCTTCCTCGCGGCGCTTTCGTTCTTCGTTCCTGCGGCATTGGCGTGGTGGAAAGTGAAGTCCGTGGGCTTCAAGGCTGCGTTGCGTAGCTGTGATTTAAAGGCGCGCCTTTGGCTCGTCGCCCTGTTCGCGGTGAACCTCCTTTTCTGGGTCAGGTATTTTGTCCCAGACCAGTCGCAGTTCCTCCTGCCGACGCTCTTCTACGCATATGTCCTCATGAAGGACCTGGAGATAGGGGAAAGGCGGTTTGCCGCGCTTACGCTCATGCAGGTAGTCCTGCCGATTCTCGCGTATTCGGTGGTGTCGCAGCTGCCCGTTCCAGAGGAGCGTCGCGGGCTCCACGGCGGACGCGACGACGCGCGCTATTTCACGATCCCGTGGAGATTTCCGGAAAGGCTGCCGTAGGATGAAGCTGACTGCCGTCATAACGACGCGGAACGAAGAGACGAACATTGCGAACTGCATAGGCGCGTTTGCGCAGTTCCGCGACGAGGTGGAGATCATAGTCGTCGACAATTCGTCGTCTGACGGGACGTGTGCAATCGCGGAGGGCATGGGCGCGAAGGTTCTCCAGAAGGGGCCGGAGCGGTCAGCCCAGCGCAACCTCGGCTGGCGAACTGCTTCGGCGGACTGGGTCGTCATTCTCGATGCAGACATGATCATGCCCGCCGAAACCGTGCGCGAGATGCTGAATGTCGCATCAGAGCCGCGTTCGTGCGGTCATGACGCATACTGGATTCCGGAAGTGCGCAGCGGAAGCGGACTTCGCACGAAGGCGCGCAACTTCGAGCGCTCGTTCTACGACGGCACGTGCATCGACGCCCTGAGGCTCTTCAGGAAAGACGTCCTTGAAAAGACCGGCGGCTATGACGAAAACCTGATCGCGGGGCCGGAGGACTGGGAGCTCGACATTCGCGTCCTCGCTACAGGCGCGAAGTGCTCTGTCCTCACGGGCCATCTCATACACAACGAAAAGCGCCTTTCGCTTCGACGCATGCTCGAGAAAAAGGCGTATTACTCGAAGTCGATGGCGGCGTATCGCGCGAAGTGGGCCGGGCACCCTGCGCTCGCAAAGCAGTTTGGCCTGGGCTATCGCTATTTCACGGTGTTCGTAGAAAACGGCAAGTGGAGGAAGCTTGTTCGCCATCCCGTGCTTGCCGCGGTCATGTATTTCGAGCGCCTGCTCGTCGGCGTCACTTACTTGCTGAACAAGTGACCTTTGACGCGGAGAAGTTCTGCCGCGTCGGAGATCGTCATGTCTGCGAGTGACAGCTCTTTTGCCGTCCCGTAGCCCCATGTCACGGCGATTGAAAGAATTCCGTTTTCACGGGCAGCCTCGAAGTCGCTGTGCGTGTCGCCGACCATGGCGCACTCTTCGCGCCTGGCGCCGATCTCGCGCATTATGAGTGCAAGAAGCTCTGGCTTCCGCAGCGTGCCTATTGCGTCGTCCTTGTGCATGTCGCCTGCGTAGATGCCGTCGAAGACTTTGTCCCATCCGAAATGCCGCGCCATCGCGGTCGCTCCGGCGAAGCGCTTGTTTGTGGCGATGTAGATCCTCTCGCCTCTGGCCTTGAGGGCCTTTGCCGCGTCGATCACGCCCGGGTATTCGAGGGTCGAGGGGAATCCGTCGGAATCGTAGTGCGAGGCGAAGCCTTCCCTTAGGGCGTCGGCGAGCGCGGGGGTGTATTCCTCAGGGAAGAGGGTCTTCGCCATTTCGTCGAACGGCGGGCCTGCCACGAACTTCTCGTCGAAAGACGGACAGGAGAGGCCGCGGTCTGAAATCGCCGCCTTCCACGCATCTCGTATGTCGCGGTCGGTGTCGGCAAGCGTTCCGTCGAGATCAAAGAACCAGAATCGCATCAGAGGAACTCCATTTCGCATTCACGCACCAGTGAGATGACGTCTTCGGGGGTTTCCACGGTCTCGAGGCGCTCTACGAGCGAAGTTCCGTGCGCAAGCATCGCGAGCCTTGCGAGGATGTGAAGGTGCGCTTCGTGGTCGGTTGAGCAGATAAGCAGAAAGTGGCGCGTTCCCTCTCCGTTCGCGGCGCCGAAGAAGAGCGGCCGCTCGCTCCGGCCGTAGGCGATGAACGACTCCTCGAACATGTAAGGGTCGTGGAACCTCGGATGAAGAAGGGCGAGCCCTCGCCCGATCGCCGTCGACGCGGCCTCCTCCCGCGCAGTCAGCTCCTTGAAGAGGGCGTCGGGGTCGTAGACCTTGCCGCTCTTGTCGGCGAGGTCGGTCATGTCGCGCAGGATTCCAGCCTTGGCCTTCGCGCGGACGAAGAGGTCTATCGAGCGCACGTCAAAGAGGTCGGCGACGCAAAGGCCGGCCTTGCTTGCGCGCCGCCGCTCCTCGGTCATGTTCCTGTGCTGCTCCGCAAGCTCGCGGCGCGGGGCAGAAAGGAGGTTTCGCTGCGCCCATTCGTCGAGGGCGCGATGCTCGAAGAACCATTCGTCGCCGCGCTTGACGGCGTCGATTTCCCCGCGCTGTGCCACATGGCGCAGTTCGTTGGCGTCCATGTGAATATGGGCGGCGGCCTTTTTTAGGTTCATCGTCTCGTGTTGCATTGCCGCATATTATATCACATTTGCGGACTTGGAGACTTCATTTCGCCGTCGCGTCGGAATGCTCGCTCGGCGCGGGTGTCGCCCGATCCGTACGCTACGGGAGTCGCTTCGCCGCCTCGCACGTAAGT
>JBGUVV010000170.1:0-5889 GCA_045220525.1 Kiritimatiellia bacterium | reverse complement strand
GGACGGCGTAGTGTTCCGAGTCCCATACGTGACGGATTTGCATGGCAGGCGCGTGATGTTGACATCCGAGAACGATGCCCTGGGAAGTTCTCATATTACGGAAGCTACCATTGGCGGAATAGTGCCGACGCTAAAGAAGCTGACGTCCGAGCATTGTGCGTTTAAGCACTGCTTCTTCCGTTGTTACTGGACGCCGTACAATGGCCATCGCGTTTCCTGGACGAATGACGCGGCGTGGGCGCTTTTCGCATCCAACATGAAGGTGATTGCGTCCGTGGCGCGGCGCGGAGGCGCAGTCGGAATCTGTGTCGATGCAGAAGACTACGGCAATATCGGGCAGTACTGGCGCAAACCGTTTGAGCCGCCAATGCAGACGTTGGCGGGGATAGCGCGTGAAAGAGGACGACAGATTGGCCGCGCCGTCTTTGGGGAGTTCCCGAACGCCAAGCTGCTTTCATTTTGGTTTATGTCGTTGAACGAGAGCTATGCAACTTCCGACGATCCTGCTCGCGCGATGATAGGGAAGGGTGACCTGTGGCCGTTGTTCGTGAATGGGATTTTAGATGTCATGCCGCCGGAGGCCCAGCTCGTCGACGGCGACGAGCACGCGTACTGGTATCACTCAGGGCGTCATCAGTTCGAGATGTCGAACGTTCGCCAGCGTACCAGGGCGCTTGCGCTTGTCTCGCCCGAGAATCGCGACAAGTACCGCAGGCAGATGCGCGTAGGCTTCGGACAATACCTCGACAACTATACCGAGTCAAAAAGGGAGATGTACAATGCAGGTCTTGACGCATTCAGGCAGTGTCTTGACGAGGCTCTCTATGCGTCGGACGAGTACGTGTGGCTTTGGGGTGAACGAAGACGATGGGTGAAATGGCCCAATCTCAGCTTCCATGCCTGGATGAAGATACGGCAGGAAACATGGGAAGAGCGGCTCCCAGGGCTCGCGAGAATGCTCATGGAGGCAAAGAACCCGGCAATGCGGACAGAGCGTCTGCTTGCGGATTGCAAACGTGCCGGAGCAACTAACTTGCTTGCAGATGCCATGATCAGCGAGTCTGCGAATTGGCAGCGTAAGCGCGATTCACACGGCACTTTTACTGTCTTGCAAGGGAAGGGGAGCGATGGCTCGGTTGCTGTTGCCGCGGAGAGTGTCGCAAATGGCTGCTATGTGCTAAACTTCTCAGGCATGGTTAGGGAGGGGGCCGAGTTCGTGGCCGAAGGGTTTGGCAAAGGAGCCGGGTTAAATGCGGTATGCGCACGATGGAAAAAGAATGGAACGTGGAGTAGGACGCCATGTTCAGATGTCGCATTCGGCCCTCCTGACAAGGATGGGTGGCGGCGCTTTGCGCTGCGCGTCCGTGCTCCTGCCGGGGAAAACGGTCTTGCATTGCAGATTGGCCTTTCGCAAAAAGAAGGAGAGCGGTCGGTAATTGAGCGTGTCGTCGGCTATATGGCGTCGCCTCCAACTGTAAAATAGCGAAAGTATTGGAAATTCCGCTGTAATTTATGCGACGAGAATGTCTTGCTGTAAATTTAGGAAGGGCAAGAACATGTGGAAAACTTGAATCGACGTGAGTTTCTTTTGTCGTCGGGTGCGTTCGCCTCGGCGTCGGCGTTTGGCATGGTTTCGACTTTGGGGTTGCGCCTGAAGGTCGGGATTGTAAGCGACACGCACATCCAGGACGAGGCGAGCGCGCGTCATTTCGAGAAGGCTTTGCGCTTCTTCCGCAGTTGCGGAGTAGATGCCGTAATGCACGTCGGCGACATCAGCGACTGGGGGCTTGTCTCCGCGTGGCGGTATGCGGCGGAGGCATGGGAGCGCGTCTTCCCTGGCGACAAGATGCCCGACGGACGCAAGGTTGAAAAGCTCTTCACTACTGGCAACCACGACTTCGAGGGCATCAAGTACTGGGATCAGAAGGAGGAGATGCTCGCGAACGGCTACAGCGAAGCGGAACTTCTGGTTGAGAACGGAATCGAAAGGCAGTGGGAGCGATTCTTCGGTGAGAAGTTCGAGCCAGTCACATGCAAGCGCGTCAAGGGCTACGACTTCATAACGACCCACTGGAACCATCGCGGTGACATCGTGGAATGGATGGCGGCGCATGGTGGCGAGCTTGACAGGGCAAAGCCGTTCTTCTTCTTCCAGCATGTCAACCCCGACAATACGATTGCTGCCGGATGCTCGGGGGACAGGGGTGTGGCGCGGAAGGCGTTTGACGGCGTTCCCAACGCCGTCGTTATCGGAGGCCATACGCATCTTTCGCTCACCGACGGTCACCAGATATGGCAAGGGGAATTCACGGCGGTTGGTGCGGCGTCCATGTCGTGGAGCGAACTGCCGTTCGGATACGAAAACGCGCGTCAGCTTGGTGCGCCGAAGGGCTATGTCGAGGAAATGCCGCCGCTGCCGTGCCGTTTTTTCCAGACGGTGAAGCAGGGGATGGTGATGTCGGTGTTCGACGACCGTATCGTGTTCGAGAAGCGCGACTTCACGAACGACTGCGAGCTGGACGCTCCGTGGGTCGTTCCGCTCCCGGCGGCGAAGAGCCGTCCGTATGCGTTTGAGGCCCACGCCGCGTCAATGGCCGCGCCGTCATTTCCCGATGCCGCGGAGGTTGCCACGAGGACGGTGGTAGGCGCGAATCGCAAGGGTGAAATGTCGGTGCAGATGGTGCTTGATTTCCCGTCCGCCATCAAGGGCGGCGTCCGCGCCTACGACTACGAGGTACGGGTCGAGCAGGAACGCGGCGAGGGCGATGTCGTCTGCCGCGTGGTTTCGCCGACCTACAACTGCGGCTTCGCGCACGAGTGCAAGGAGGTCCGTGCTGTGTTCTCTGTTCGCAAGCTGCCGCGAGGGATGGCCTACCGCATCGCGGTCTATCCGCGCAACTGTTTTGGCGGCACAGGCATCCCAATTCGTTCGGATGTCCGCCGCAGCATATGAAGAGATTGGCGCGGCGTGCCTGACACCTCGCGCCAGTTTAGACCGACGGCGGAATGTCTGATGCTTGCCGTGAGAGGAGGCTTGGATTTGATGCCCCCAATGCGCCCTGTGTAGGTGACTTTTGGAGGATGATGCATTCCAAAAGTGTGTGGAGTAGAATTACTCCTTGTTCCCACACACTTTCTCGGTTTTCTTGTAAAGTGTGTGGGCATCATACAGGGTATGACACTTCACACTTTCTGTATAAATGCAGAAAGTGTGAAGTCCGTCCTTGCGTATATCGCCCAAAAATGCTATAATGTCGCTGTTTTCTGATTAAAGGGAGCTTCAGATGTTCTATGGGCGCAATTATTATATCAATCTTCTTGAAGAGTTGTTGAAGAAACCGATGAGTTCGGTTGTCACTTGTCGTGGACGACGGCGAGTCGGCAAGTCAACGCTTTTCGAGGAGTTTGCACGTCGAAACGGATGCCGTTTCTTGAAATTAGAGGGGCGTGCGCCTGGGGAAGGTGTTGGCGACCGAGAACAGCGGGAGGCCTTTGGGATTCAGCTGGCCGAACAGTCTCCGTTGCCTCGCCTGACGCCGGAGGACTGGCCACAGGCCTTCAAACTTTTGGACAGCGTCCTTTTCGAAAGGCCGGAGTGGACGGTTCTTCTGCTGGACGAGATATCCTGGATGGGGGGGGCCTCGGCGACCTTTGCCTCGGATCTGAAGATTGCCTGGGACAATCATCTTAAGAAGCATGACCGACTTATCATGGTCATTTGCGGCTCGGTATCCTCATGGGTGACTGAGAATTTCGTGGAATCGACGGGATTTGTCGGACGGCGTTCCTATGATTTCATTCTGCCTGAGCTGCCGCTCTGCGAAGCCGTTGGTTTCTGGAGCGGGGTTCGGGGGCAGCGGACGTCTCGTGAAATGCTGGACGTTCTTTCGGTGACGGGTGGAGTGCCGCGATATCTCGAAGAAATGGACTTAACCCTCTCCGCAGACGAGAACATACGGCGGTGCTTCTATCGCCCGGAGGGTTATTTGTTCCAGGACTTTCACGCGATATTCGATCGTGTGCTTGGGCAGAAGAAGGAACGCTGCCGACGAATTCTGGAGGCGATTTCCGAAGGGGCGACGACGGTTTCCGAAATCGCTGCGGCATTGGGTGTCGAGCGTAGTGGCTATCTGAGCGCCGATCTCAAGAACCTGGATGTCGCGGGGTTCATTGCTGGAGAGCGAGGAATCAATCCGGAGACGGGGGCGCAGGCGCTTCAGATTCGCTACCGCATCAAGGATTGCTATACGCATTTCTACCTGAAGCAGGTTTTCCCCGAACGTGAGCGCATCGAAAAAGGCCTGTATGAGTCGGTTACGCTCTCGAATACGGAGGGCTGGGATGCTCGCATGGGCCGCCAGTTTGAGACGCTTGTCCTGAATAATTTCAAGGCCCTGTTGCCATTCCTCGGTCTTTCGGGCGTGGGCGTGCTTTCGGCTGCGCCCTATCTGAAGCGGGGTCGCAAGGGTGAAGGGTGTCAGGTAGACCTGCTCATTCAGACGGAGGCGATTGCCTACGTCGTCGAGATCAAACGTAGGCGCGTCATCAGCGAGGGCATTGCGTCAGAGGTGGCGCAAAAGGTCTCGCGGCTTCCCCTGCGGAAAGGTGTTTCGGTGCGTACGGCGCTTGTCTACGAGGGCGAACTTGAAGAGTCGCTCGTTCGCCGTCAGGCCTTCGACTTCTTGATTCCGGCGAGGAAACTGCTGGGGCTGTGAAACCCTCCACCTGACCTGTACTTTCGTACAGATTGCCGGCGGCGGTCGTGCTGTGGTACAATGCCGGCATGAAAGCAAACGCATTGTTCTGCTCGGTCGTCTGCTGCTGCGCCGCCCTCTCCATGCCGTGCGAGGCGGCTGACGTCGCGGTGGTGCCGGGCTTTGACTTCACCAACGTCATGGTCCGCGTTTCCGGCGCGATGGGGTTAGCCTTGTCCCCCAACGGGTCGGCCGCTTTCCCCCGACGGGGTGAGCCGTGTCCCCCAACGGGAGGTTTGGGTTCCCCCAACAGGGGTTTTGAGTTCCCCCAACAATCTACTAGCCTTTTCTCCACCCCCATTCTGGCAAAGCTCTCCGTTAGGTGCTGATGGACTGTGGCTTGTCGCTCACCTAAACTGCAAATGCAAAATAGGTGAGGATTGGGCACGTCTGTGTTACGGACGCGCCAATTTATGAGTTGCTATGATGCTAAATCGGTCATTAAGTCTCGTATTAAGTAGATAATGACCGATTATATTGTCTATATTGACTACAACATCCGAAAATGGTATCATATTGACCGATTTAGATCAAAAGGAGGTGAAGGATGGTAGGGAGAATCCATGAAGTTGAGGCCCTGCGTGAGGCCTTGATTGCGGATCGCTCGCGCTTTGTTGTCGTTTATGGGCGTCGGCGTGTTGGCAAGACCTTCTTGATTCGCGAAGCGTTTGACTATCGCTTCACATTTTCACATACCGGAATGGAATCAGGATCCATGTCGGACCAGCTTGAGGCGTTCCACTCATCGCTAATTGACCAGGGGATGGAATCCTGCGAGGTGCCAAAGGACTGGATTCAGGCCTTTGGTTTGCTCAAGCGGTTTCTCAAGGCGAGCACCGACGAACGGAAAGTTGTGTTCATCGACGAACTTCCGTGGATGGACACGCCGCGCGCCAAGTTCGTCAGCGCTCTTGAGAATTTCTGGAATGGGTGGTGCGCAGCGAGAAAGGACGTTGTTCTCATTGTCTGTGGAAGTGCGACAAGTTGGATGATCAAGAAGGTTCTGAAAAACAAGGGCGGGTTGTTTAATCGAGCCAATCGGGTCATTTACCTGAAGCCGTTTACCTTGGCCGAGTGTGAGGCTTATGTCAGGGAGCGCAGCCTGTCGATGGGGCGGCGCGAGCTGACGGAGGGA
>JBGUVV010000169.1:0-6879 GCA_045220525.1 Kiritimatiellia bacterium | reverse complement strand
AGCATCTTGCTGTTTTCTCGACGACCGGATTTCAAAGATCAGCGCCCGCCGGATTTGGCGGACAGTTGCGTAGTATATCAAAATTCCCCTTCGTGTGCAAGGGGAATTTTTAAGAAATTTTTACAGACCGTCAGCCGACACTACGGAATGTCAACCGTTACGCGGAAAAACCGATACTCACTGTCGGACACAGCCTCGCCAGAATCCGATATCTCCGTCCATCCGTCTGAAAGCAATCTTTTCCCGTAAACTCTGTACTTGCGACGGACCCGCCCGTCTTCGTTCAAGTCCGGCTCCCAGTTGACGTACACATCACCATCCTCGATCGATATAGTTGCGCGGAACACGTCATTCGGGTCATTAGGATCAGTACCTGCGATAAACTCGTCGAGAAGCGTCATCTGAACGCCGTTCGCGCCGAGCTTTCCGGTCTGGTTCGTAATGGCGACGAGATAGTCGCCCGCCGTCGCCGTCGCGGGATCCACGCCGCCATTCATTTCCATGAACGCAGCAAAATCCTCATCGTAAGCTGCCTTCACGGCCTGAAGCGCCCTTTCATCCTCGTTCGCGCCATCGTCCGCAGCCCATCCAACATGGTCAAGGCAGCCCACTGCTCCATTCGCTGCGGCGAAGGCGACCTTGACAAGCCCGGAGCCCACGGACATGGATGCCTCGGCCCAGTCGTACGACGCACCGCAGACAAGCGCCTCCACGCCGTTGGTCTTCACGCTTAACACGCCTCCAACGCCACCCTTCTTCCACCAGAACGTCAAGGTCCCGGGACCAACGACAACAGTCTCCAGCGTGGACTCCTGCTGTGCGCCGGAAGACGAAATCGCATAGTCGCCATCATGCGCGTCGCCAGTCTGGGCAAGCCAGGGGCGATCCGACGAAGTAGTCCAAAGAAGTCTCTGCGGCAACCCCAACAGCTCGTCCGTGTCCAAGGCCTCCTCTAGAGTGCGGAACGGAAGAGCCTCGAACTCCCAGGCGAACGCCTTGTTCACCGAAAAACAGCGAACATCCACGGTTCCGTCGGCATAGCCGGTCACGAGATCGTCAAGGCCGTCACCGTTGACGTCAATGGCCGCCGGACGTGTCCTTTCATAGAGGTTCGTACCGGCCGAAGCCGCTATGGCAAGCGTTCTCGCGTCGTCCCAGCGTCCTTCGCCGTCTCCGGCATAGAGCGTAAGTCCGCCGCGTCCGTGGCCTACGACCATCAAGGGGCGGCCACCATACGTCCAGTCGTCGCTAAACGCCGCGGCGCTGCGCATGGCGTCGCCGCGGTCGACAACGAGATCCGCCCCGGCTACGCTCTTCAATGCCGTTCCGCCAAGTTCAACCAGCATACCGTCATCGCCGCCGATTACGAGCGCGCCATCACGAACCGAAAGAACCGCCCTCGCGCGTCCGGCATTAACGCCTACGAGGAGATTGCCGTTCTTGTAGACCTTGCCGTCGTATGTGCCATGGTAGGCGTCGCCACCAATCTTGGCGACGGACACGCCAAGGCAGTTTGACGCAACGACGCCAGCGACGACGCACTCGCCCTTGACGCCGTCGAACCCATAGTAGTACGCTTCCCCGGAGCCGTTATTCTTCACGCCAACGACAAGCTGTCCGTCGAAATTAGCTGGCGCGGCGAACGCGCCGTCAGCCTTGAAGAGCGTCTGCGCCTTCAAGAAGCACGGGAAGGAGTCTATCTGCGAATTGCCTCTGAGCGGATTACCGGCAAGATCCCTTATTAACCCTGCGTCGATAACAAAGCGCAGCCTGCCCGCCGGCAACGCCCTGCCGCTACGTGTCCAGACGATAGAATTCTCGCTCGCCCTCCAGCGGAACTGAGAGCTCGCCATTGCTACCTCGCCGGTCACCGTGCCGACCCCGTCCAGAAGCTGAAGCCTGAACGCGCTGCCAAGCCATCCCGAAGACTTGACGGAGCTGAAGTTCACCGCCTCAGAAAACACAAACTTCACCTGCGCCGCGCCGTTGGAGGCGACGGAGACGCCGGCGGCAGACGAGTCGTAGTGCGCCACTCCGTCAAAGTCAATCCTCAACAGCTCTGGCGGCGTCGTGTCCGGCGGCGTGTAGCGCCAGGACACGCTCGGCATCTCGACGTCCGCGTCGCCGGCAAGGCCGGACGACAGCTTCTCGACGCCGGACATGTCAAACGAGACGGTGTATGTTCCGCCAGACACGGTAAGCGCGTCAAGTCCGGACACGGTCCAGACCAGGTTCGACGCGTCGGGCACGACAGTCAGCGCGCCATGCGGGATCTCAACCGGCTTCCTCGCGCCCCGCAATATAGAAAGACATTCAGCCGTCACGTTCGTGACCGGCTCGGAGAACACAAGCTCGACATCGTTTGCGAGTTTGCCTTCGCCGTCCTCGGGGAAACCGATGAACGCGAGAGAAAGTGGAATGGCGTCGACGAAGAACGGCTTCTCGCTGTCCGACGTCTTGCCGCTCGTGTTGGCGCAGCGCACGACGATCGTTCCTCGCCCGACAGGCAGTTCCACCTCCTTCTCGAACGACGTCACCAGCTCGCTCGGATAGAACTTCTCGACAAGAACGGTCTCGCCGCCGGCCGCATCGCGGGCGAGTATCTCTACAGAATACGCGCCGTTGGTGAGCGTTCCGGATACCGTCACGGAACGCCGCCAGGTGACGCCGTCGGTCGCGTTAGTTCCGAAGTCCGGCGTGAACGCCAGGTCGTCTATCGGCGCCGGCGGCACGGAGCTATACGTCCACTCACTCGTCGCCGCCGCTCCGACGCCCGCGTTTCCGCTCGCGTCCCTCGCCTGCGACACGTCGAACGTGAGAGCATAGGCACCGTCGGCCGCTATGACTGCGTCAAGCCCGGAGAGCGTCCAGGTCGTGTCGGACACCTGAGTCAGCTTCGCCGATGCGGGAATCGCAACGGCGAACCCGCCGCACCGGAGCGAAAACGCCGACACGGTGACAGTCGAGGCAGACATCGGCTTCGAGAACGAAAGCGTCCACTTGCGCGCGCCGAACACTTCGCCCTCGTCAGACAGCGTCGCTGTCGGCGCGTTCTCGTCGATCGTCACGGTAGATGTGAATACCGCCTTGCCCGCGACGCCGCCGGCATTCCTCACGAGCGACGTGTCGATTTCGAGCTTGTGGTCGTTCGGACCTCGCTTGCGGAGCACCGCGCCATCTAGCCCTGTCACGCGGAAGCTTGTATTCGCCTTGTTGAGCGCAGAAACCGTCACCTCGTCGCCCACCGCCTGTCCGTCGACCTTGATCGCCTGGTAGGTAAAGGTCGCCGGGTCGATTGCGGATGCGAATTGCACCGTCACGTTCGCGACGCTGTTCACCGTAGTGCCGTCGAGCCAGCCCTTGACAGACACGACAGCAGGCTTCTCGATCACGTAATATGTCCAGCCGACCTGCCGTCCCATAGACTTTCCGAGCGTGCCGGAGAGGGAGGCGACGCCTGACGCAAACGCCTGCACGACGAAGTGGCCCTCCAGTTCGGCAAAGTCCGGTTTGAGCGAAAGCTCGTAGCGCGAATAATCGCCGCCGACCGGCGCAATCGCCGAGATGACGCCGTTTGTGAGAATCCCCTGCCAGCGCACCGTCACGTCTTCTGCTGTGAATGTCGCAGGGTCGACCGCCTTGGAGAAGCCGACGACGACGCTTTCGACAGGATTCGTAACGAGCGCGTCCGCCGTCACGCCCTCGAAACCGACCACCACCGGCGCGTCGGTGGGCTTCGCCCTGAGAGTCACGGTGTACG
The DNA here is from genome assembly GCA_045220525.1 of Kiritimatiellia bacterium. GTDB lineage: Bacteria > Verrucomicrobiota > Kiritimatiellia > RFP12 > UBA1067 > UBA1067. The sequence goes on along the minus strand of JBGUVV010000169.1, from coordinate 3,119 downwards.
ACTTGTCGCCTGACGCCGACGAGACATCGAAGACATGGAGGAATGTCTCGACCTTCGGATCCGCACCGTCAACGAACGTGCGGTCCGTTATCCACGCATTGCGCGCTGGAAGTGCCTCGCCAAACCTCGACAGGCCGACGACCTCGTACTCCTCCGCGCCGGGTAGTGAGACCTTCGCGTAAAACGGACCGCTTCCGGGGACGGGCGCGGCGATCGTAATTGCGCACTCCGCGCCGCGCACCGCATCCGACGTCACCGCAGAGACGTCGCTCCTCACGTCCAGCGCCTCGCCGTCCGCGCGATAGAGCCTGTCCGGATTGCCATACCGAGAGCCGTCCGCCGTCAGGAACGCCGGCAGCGCGTCGCCGACGTCGACGCTCCTCACGAGCGGGTGAACGGCGACGTCGCGGATGAGCGACGTGTCGACGATGCCCTGCGAATTGAGATGCGTGACCGACGCCCGCATGCCAGTGAAGTGCCCCTGGAGCGTCGAGGTGAGCCACCACTGCGCGACGCTGCTCGTGCGCGCGGCGACTGTGCCGAGGTTCACGTCGTTTAGGCCGAGGCCAGCCGTCGCGCCGTTAAGCGCCGCGGCGTCGAGCGAGTAGTCGGAGAGCCTAAAGTCGATCATCAGCCCCTTCTCGTTCTCGACGACTTCCGGCTGCACGCTCTCGATCCTGACATTCTTCGCGTCGCCGTAGCCCTCGTTGCGCACGAGCACCGCGAGCTCAGCCGGCATCGAAGCCTCGACAATGTCCTTGGTAAACGGGTTGTCGGCATAGACGTCGCGCTGCACGAAGTAGTCGAGATGGAGCTGCGGCATCGGGTTGACCTCGAGCGTGACCGGGATGAGCGAGATCGCCGCCGCCTCGCCCGTGAACGGATCGCGGTAGTGGACCTTTCCGCCGAAGTTGTACGCGACGGGGGTTTCCGGAGCCGCCGCCACCGCCGGTACGAACTGGACTACCGCCGTTCCCTCCTTCTTCGCCGCGACGTCGTTCACGTTGACCACGTTGCTGCCGTTCGCGTCAAGCGACCCGCCTGACTTCGCGCCGATCTCGAAGAGTCCGTTGCAGTTATCGCCATTGGCGTCCGTGATCTCGAGCTCAAGCCACACGTTCGTCATCGCCGTCGAGTCATGCCCGTTGTAGAGCGTAAGCGTCCCCTCGAACGCCTCGCGCGTCATCGTGTATGTCTGGGACAGCTTGAGCGACACCTTGGCGCACACGCCGGCCGAATCGGACTGCGTCTCGTCCTTGATGTCTTCCAGCCACTTGAGCATCACGCTCGAAAAGAGCCGGCCAATCGTGAACGACGTATCGTCCGCTTCATTCGCCGCATAGCGGTTCGCCGCTTCGGTGCGCCCGAGCCAAGCTGCGAGCACATCCATACGGACCAGGCCCGCCGCGCCCGTGTCGGCGTAGGGGTCGCCGTCCGATTGCCGGTCGGCGACCATATTGTTCCAGCGCGATACGAATGTATCCACCTGCGCAACCGAGACGTTCGACGGTCTGTGGTCCTGCACGTCGGCGGCGGCCAGCATGCCGCCGGCGCCGATCCCTTCATGGCACGCACCGAGGAACGTCGAGAGTTCGTCATACGCCGCTTCCAGCCAGGCCTCATCGCTGCCCAGGATTTCAATGAGGAAGTTTGCCGTCGCCTTCTCGAAATCCATCGCATAGGCGAACGCGCCCTCGCGCAGGCTGGAGATGTTCTTCGGGCCGTCGCCCGCCACCAGTTCGGCGGTGGTTTGAACCGATCTGGCGCCCCGCAGGAGCTGGGATCCCGGCAGGCCCGAGCCGTTCATCAACGGCAGGCACGTCTTCTTCACGCCGTCGAACTTCTTGTCAATCTCCTTGATCGTGTTGATATGGTCGGCGAGCTTGCCGAGAGCGGATTCCCGGACAGATTCCGGCAATGTATCCACGACTTCCTTCGCAGTTTCAATAATCTTCCGGGCGCGATCGCGATCCGACGTCTTTGGAGACGTAATCTCATCCCAGCCGTCAGCCAGAACCTTGAACACCTTCACGCCGGTATGAACTTCCCCATAGAGGGGGTTTCCTTCCTCCGAACCATTTTCCTTCAGGAGATTGGCACCGCTCTCGACAACTTGCGCGATTATGTTCAACTGTTCCTCGACCGACAGATTCCCGTTTATTATCCGGTCGCAGAAGTCGCTGATCTTCTTCATCTCCGCATTGAAGTTGTCGCAGAATTCAGCGGCTTTCACGCCGCCGTCGAAGCCGGGGATCACCTTGCCGTACATCATGAGCTCAAGATCCATGCCTGCCTTCGCCAAATCTTTCAGGCACGGCAGCAGCTTGTTCCGTACGCCGCCGTTGCAGCCGTCCTCGAACACCCAGAAGTCGCCGCCGTTCATCCCCGGCGGAACGTTGACGATTCCGCCACTGTAACGCGACGGCTCGCTCGAGGAACTGCCCTTGAGTTCCGGCAGGACGGTTGGCGCAACCTTGCTGGGGCAATTGCTTTTGTAGACCAGCTGACGCGAAACCGGCACCAACTTGTATCCGTCGCATTTGTACTTGTATTCATACGCCGGATACACCTTGCACGGATTGTCGTCCCCGTCTCCCTTCCCCGATTCGGATGTGCCGCTGCCGGCCCGGTTGCGGTGCTGGACGACGCGAGTGCCGGTAGAGCCATAGATCGCTTCGATGAAATCGGCCAGCGTCGGCAGATCCACATTCTGCAGCGCATCGTAAATCTTAGCATGCGACACCTTCGTCGAAGTCTCGCCAGCATGTTCCCCGTCATTCTTGTAGTCCTCGAAATCGGCCTCGATCGCACGAGGCAGACGCGTCAGCACTACCGGAAGCGCCCGCGCCGCCCCCGCCGCGAGCGAGAAGCTGCCGGACGGATACACCCATACGTAGCCATAGAGTTCCGGGAGCTCCAGCGACACGTCGTCAGCGCGGATCAACCCCAGGTTGGTGAAGACCGCCTTTGTTGCGTAGCTCTCGCCCGGCTGGAGGGTAGGCATTTCGTCGATGAAATCCATCTTGACGACCGGCACTGGCACGCTCGTTTCGAATTCGAGCTCCAAATCGACCTGATACTGGTCCTCGATCTCCGTGCGCTTCACCGTCCAGTTCGCC
>JBGUVV010000168.1:0-14316 GCA_045220525.1 Kiritimatiellia bacterium | reverse complement strand
ATAGACTTCTTTCAACGCCTGTGCTGGCGAGCATTTCCTACGGCGGGCAACTGCAACAGCAAGGTCGCCCACCGCAAGCTCAACCATCCCCTGGAACATTTTATCAGACACGTTTTGCCTCCTTGAATGCAAGCATCCCCAGACCCTTGGCCGTGTGGAACGAGTACTGCATGGCAACCTTCTTGAACTTAAGTTATTCAATGAGGTTTTCCACTGTAACAAGTCCAGCCTCAAATCGACGGAAAAGCACGCCCATTCTGTCGTCAGCAATAGGGCCAATCACAATATCATAGCGATTGTCGCGATTATGATCTGCCGCCCGGGTTCTGAAGAGGCGATTGGCCATGACGAATCTTGCGAATTCTTCGTTGATCGGGTTATCGAACCTACGGATGTTCAATTCGGAAATTCGCGTCTCATCAAAAAGATAAGTCAAAACATACTGTGGTCCACCCTGCCATAACGAACGCGCAACGCTTCGTTCTGCCATGCGTCGTGCCACAGCCAAATCCGGAGTCAGGTAAAAGCCTCGTCCAAAGTCTTTGTATGGCTGACATACGGCAAGATCAGGGGCGTCAAACAGCGTGTTCGTCCCATGGTAGAGTCGTATCACAGCCGACCCCCATTTCTCTTGCAAATGATTTCCAGGTCGCTGACCGCATCCCTAAAAGACAAAATGTGCTCTGCCTCGTAGTGCCGCTCAAGAAACTCAAGTCCCTTGTATCTTTCGAGATAGTCAAATGCATCTGGGTGTGTCAAACCATGAGCTTGTGCGAACTCACTCACGCAAGCGACAAAATACTCTACGTATCTCTTCAGCTTCTTCTGGCTCATGGCATTACCCTTTTGACCCTGTCAATTATATCATATTTGCACCCGAGCATCCCTCGTCGGAATGTCGGAGAACGCCCCAGCCGCCATAATCTTTCTTGTGTTCATCTTCATTTCCCTTTCCTACAATCCTTTGTGTTCTTTGTGCTCTTTGTGGCTAAACCTATCTCTTTCGCCGCGGCGGTCACACGGGACGCGAGACCCTACCGATGGCGGCTCACTTCACGACCTCCCAATGGCCACCCTTGTCGGGGCCAATGCGACTGATAAGTTTCGCCTTGACGAGCGAATGGATTGAGACCCTTACTGTCTCCCGCGTCACCCCAATGGCCGCAGCAAGACGGTCGTAAGTGTACTTTCCATCCTCTTTCAGAAGATGGTAGATCTTCTTTGCCGTTACGGTCAACTCCACAGACAGGTTTTCAGGCAGATTTACAGACAGGTTTTCAGGCAGATTTACAGGCAGATTTACAGTGTCATTTACAGTGCCATCCGCATCCATACCGGTTTTCATACCGGTTTTCACCACAGTTTCTGCCTCTACCGGCGACTCGTCTTCATTGAACGCCTCGTGGATTGGGAGGATGACTGTCATAAATGAGCGGGTTTCGGGGTTATAGAACTCCGGGGGTGGCGATCCGTTCTCCCGCATCGCACGTACAATCTTCCCTATCCCTGTGTTACGCCCTTCCGCGAGATCAAGCTCCTTGAGGAATTCCCCAATGCGACGGTTGCGATAGAATCGGCTGCGGATGTTGAAGTCCTTGAGATTGGCGTCCGTAATCGACCGGTCCATTCCCGGCAGACTGGAGATTTCAAGCTGCGTAGGCGTAATCGTCACTTCAACAGGCGCACACGGCTCATAGCTCCGGTGATAGACGGCATTTGCAAGCGCCTCCTCAACAGCGGCATACGGATAGTTCCATATCCTATCGGCTTCGGCACGGTCATCATGCTTGAAAATCTTTTCCTTCATTACCGCCCCGCTGATGTAATTGAGCGCAGCCCGAAGTTGCACGTCCAATGGTCCCTTGAACGTCTGTTCCTCCATCCCCTGCCCCGTCGGGTCAGGCTTGTCCACAACCTCAATCCACGCATAACGGAAGAACTTTTCAGGATGCTCGTTGAAGAACATGAGCGCCGCGTTGATGGGATGTTCGTCTTCGGGCGGCCCTTCCAGAAGCAACATGTCGCGGGCGACGTCGGCAACGCTCCGTGCGGCGGCGTCCTTTGCCAAGTCGCTCCCCACCGACTCAAGGAAAGGCAACAGAAGAGACATCCTGATATCGGAAACCGAAGCCTTCATGTTCGGGCGCTCGTCAAAAGGCACCTTGCCCGCATACTCGAAGAGTTCGCGCTCTTCGGCGGCATTGGCCTTGATTGTCGAACTGGCCTTGCGAATATAGTACGCCTTTTCGCTCTTTGCATTCTTTGCAATTACAACCGGACACTTGTGCGGGCGCACGGCACTCGCCGGGCACCACAGGACTAGAATGTCCGCTCCGTCGTATACTTCGTGGGATACAACGGGAACGTAACGCCCTTCAATCAAATTGCAGACGTTTAGAAGTTCTTTGTTTACAGCATCAACTGATTCCTTGCAGATTCCATTCGGCGGCAACACGGGCATGCCATTCTTTTCCTCCACGCCCAGAATGATATACCCGCCTCCCCAGTTGTCAATGTCATTTGCGAATGCACAGACGGAATGGAGAACCTTTTCAGGATTCCAGTCCTTCTTGTATTCTATCCGCGCACCTTCCACCTTGCGCTGATGAATCAAGTCGTCTATGTTCAACGGCAATGCCATTTCGTGCCTTTCGCCTTTCCTCACAAATTATACCAAATCGCCGCGCACGCAATCAAGCACGGCGTTTTTGAACGCGCGAAAGCTAAGACGGCCCCCAAAGACCTTAGAGATGACGGGAGGCCTTATGTCTCATAGGCCATAATACGCCACGAGAAATTTCTACCTGTCAAGCGGAGCATCGTCGCCGCCTTCTTAATTGGAAAATGGGTCAGACCTCTTTTCCAATTATCCAAATTCCCTTCCGTCTGTCTCTTTCCACCGCACCATTCTTCCGCAAGCAAGCAATCAGGTGATATGCCATGCTCAACCCAACGCCCAATTGCTCTGCCAGTGCGGGAACCGACATTCCAGCATCCATCTTAAGTAGGGCGAGAGCTTCCCTTTCCCGGTCTTCCCTCGACACTCTGCTCCTATTCATCACCTTCTCCGACTCGCGCAACTCCCGCAACGACCGCCGCACTTCGCTGAGATAAGCCGCCCTCTGCGTGACCATCGCCTCCGTTGTCAGAGGGTCAAGCGGCATCTCGTATCCGTCTGCACGCCTTCTCGCTATCTCTTCCGCCCTGCGCTTCTTCTCTTCTTCAAGAAGTCGCCCCATCAATTCTTCATGCAATGCCGCTATTCCCCCGTCAGACCCAATTTCTCCATACACGAACCTCATCCCTGCCGTTGCTATCGGCTCTCCCTTGCGGAACGCTGAATAGCTACTCCATGCATAGCCATCAAAACGGTCGGACGCGGCCGCCCGTATCGGGTTCAGGTGTATGTACGCAAGGCACTTGGACATGTCTTCCGCCCTGCGCTTCACGACGCGGTCGAAATATGCAGACTCCCACAAGGTCCCCTTGTGCCCATTGCGCCTGTTGTATTCCACTGTGAACCACTGCTTTACGATCTTCATGAAGCTGCCGATGTCGTACATGCGCGACCGCTGCCTGTCCAGCCAATCCGCAACTCGCACTTCGCCGGATTCGCCATCCCTCCTCCATCCAACAAACGTGGACTCAATCGCCTCCGCCGCCCGAGTGCCCTTTAGGACGCCATACCGTCTCAGAACCTCGCATTCGTTTGGCGTTTCTTGTTGCGGAAGGTAGACAAGCAGGTGGAAATGATTGCCCATTACACACCATCCGAGCAACTGCACTCCAACAAACTCCGCAGACCGACGCACCATTTCCAGAAAGTCGCTGCGCTCCTCATCCTTGAGGAAATAGACACGGTGCGCAATCCGGCTGACCAGATGATGCACCGTTTCGCAGTCCCGCACCCGCCTATTCGAGTTAGCCATTTAAGCTCCTTTTCTTGTTTCCTTGTTGGAATTCAGGTCAGACCGTTTTTCCAATTGTTGAATTATACCACATTTTCATGTTGGAGGGGCGTTCAGCGGGTGGAGATGAAGACGAGGCCGGGGTTGGGGGAGCGCTTGTAGGATACGGGGATGCGGTCGGCGGCCGGGAACGACTGATACTGCGGCGAGAAGATGTCGCCCGCGTACTCGCCGTCGAGAAAGCCCGTGATGTGCCGTTGTCGGAGGTAGCGCCGACAAGCGGAAATCACAGCCGACTTGATCATCGCCGTGCCTCCCGACGACCCATAGCCCGTAATTACCGCAAAAACAGGCGACCCGCCTCCGCGAGACGCAGACACGATCCGGTCCAGCTGCACGAGCGCATCGTCAACCGTCATGCCCCTTGCATGGATGTCATATTCCGGAAGAGACATTTATCGCCTATCCTTTGCGCAGTAGCGGAACCTGGAGCCGTTCGATTCCGCAAGTGAGATGAGCCGCATGGCCGTCGCTCCAATACGCCAGCGGCGGTCGAGGTCGAGAAAGATCATGCCGCCTTCCCGCCTGAGATATCGCGCGTCAACCGCCCTTTCGAGCCGCTCTGCCGTTTCCGCGTCAGAGCACGCCCTCGCGGCGGCGGCGAGGAAGACCGCCGCGACGCTTGGAGGGACGGGCTGCGGATCGCAGCATCCAGCCCCCTCCGGCTTGTCGCCGCAAGACTCAAGCCAGGCCCAGTCGAGATTTTGCCTGGCACGCCGCCAGAGAGCGACGGCAAGGCGGCGATCCGACGCCCATGCCTCGTACCAGAGGGCGGACCATCCGTCGAGCCCTGACTGCCCGCGGGGATACATGAAGTTGCCGCGCACGTGATAGACCAAGTTCAGCGCTCCGCCGCCAAAAGACGGCGAAAGGTAATGGGCAATCGCCCACTTCTCCCAGCGGGACGCGTCGGCGGACCAGTCGCCGTATCCAAGACGGCGAAAGATGGAAAGAGCTACGTGAGGATGGCAATTGCACGGAAAGAACATAAGCCCGGGTTCGCACGACACGCCCCCATTCGGACCTTTGCGCATCTGCCTGACCGTGACAGAAATCAGCTTCTCCACGTCATAATGCACCTTCCTGCCGTCCTTCCACTCGAAGTCCCATCCTCCGCCGCCACGATGGTAGCGGCGATCGCCGGTGAAGTATTCGTACAGGGCAAGGAGGTGGAGGAGATGCCCCGTGTACATGACGTTCTCGCGGTAGCATGGATCTGGCGCCCACGGCTTGTCGCCCCAATAGCCGCCAGACTGAGAATACGCCCAGACATCGCGGCGAATCATCCGCCTCAGGCAATTCCCGATCACCTTGCCCGCGCGTGTTCGCACATCCTCGTCGCCTCGCATGCCTATTGCCGCAGCAGCGTATCCTGCGAAGGCGATGTTGTAGCGCTTTGCGAATATGCCGTGCTGAGAGCCTCCAATGTTCCACCACTCCCCTTCCGCGTCGGAGTCAAGGGGACCTGTGATCCATTCAAGCCACGCAAGACCGGCAAGTTCGTCGCCGGTGACTGGAAGCGCCGCCACGGATTCCTCCGCCTCTGCGTCGCCCGCCTCCGCAATGACGTCTTCGAGAGAAGGTCCGGCAGGTCTGACGAACATCCATAGGGCAAGCGCAACAGGAACGAATAGGCACAAAGCGGCGAATGCGCGAGCGCCCTTCCCCGCCCCGCGCAGATCAAGCGAAAGAAGCCAAGCCGCAAGCGACAGTACGAGCGCCTTCTGAGACAGCGGAACCCACGGAGCAAAGGCCGTAAGCTTGAGCTCGTGGCACAGAAGACCTGCAAGAAGCGACGCAAAGGGAATTACGAGGAGAGCCGCCCATACGCCACGGAAACTCCGCGACGCCTCATCACGAAACCACCGCACGAACATGGCAAAGCCGCCTATTGCCGCAATCGTGCAACACACACTGTGAAGAAGTTGACTCTTGTTCTCCGGCGCAATAGCAATTGCCACAAGCCCTACGGCGTTCATCCAAGCGCCCCACGCAGAGAGACGGGCCTTAAGTGCACAGAGGACGACGCCACACGCAGAAAAAAGCATCCCGGCGACAAAGAAATAAAAGCTCCAAGGATATTCGACAAGCCTTAGCTCCGTCCGTCCAAGAGCGCTCATCATCCGCATTGCCGGATCGTAGCCGCCGGGAAAGGCAGCCATCGCCAGAACAAACGAAGCCGCCGCGAGGCCGACCACAAGCGGCATGGCGTCAAGCTTCATGAGCCCTGCTCCCGATACGCGGGCGCCCGAAGCGCCCTTTCGAAAGCATTGCGCCGGCAAGGAGGAAAGCGAGCCCCGGAAGGAGGAAGACATGATACTGCTCCGCCGTCCGCTCGGATTCCTCGTTCTGCTCCTTTACCGCGACCTGCCGCAGGAACTTCCTGTAGATCGCCCCGAGAGTGGTCTCCGCCGTTCCCGCCGTCGCAAGGGGAACGTAGCGGCCCTTGGACGCGGCAGCAATCGCCTTGAGCGCGTCCTCCTCAAGCTTGACCGTGACCGGCTTCCCGTTGAACTTTACGGGGCCCGTCCCGCGCTCGTCGGGGATCGTAGAGCCCGTCGTCGGGTCGCCGATGCCGACCGTGAATATCGGGATGCCGCGCTTCATTGCGATGGCCGCGTTCTTGAGGGCCTCGCCGCGAAGGTCGCCGCCGTCTGAAATCACTATGATCGCGTTGTAGTCGTCTGCCGCGGGATCGAGAGCGTCAAGCGAAGCGCGAATGGCGGCGCCAAGGTCTGTCTCGCCGCGAGGGGCTGACTCCGGCGTCATCTGCTCAAGTGCGCCGCGCAGGAACCCGTGGTCCGTCGTCAGCGGGCAGATGAGGACGCCCGTCCTCCGAAAGGCTACAAGCGCGCACCTGTCGCCCTCAAGGGAATCGACGAGGTCCGCGACATCGGCCTTCGCCCTTTCAAGCCTGTTGGGCCTGACGTCTTCGGCGAGCATGGACCTCGACACGTCCAGCGCGACGACGATATTGCGCGAGCGCCCGACATACTTCTCGAGAGTCTTGCCCCACTGTGGACGAGCCGCCGCGAAGAGCGAAAGGAAAAGCCCGACAAGCACGCACCACGCCTGCACGCCCCAGAGATTCGCGCCTGGAGGCATCAACCTTCCGCGAAGAGACGGAGCTACAAGGCGAGACAGGGCCTTTTCGCGCCGCGCCCGCAGAAACGCCCAGAAGAGTCCCGCAAACGGAACGAGAAGAGCAAGAATGAGAAAGGCTGGGCTTGCAAACCTCACCTATTTGTCCTTCCTTCCCTCGCCGTGCCACGGAATGAACTCCGGCACCTTGTCTATTCCCGCCGCAATCCTCTGGCGCACGGCCTCATAGACGAGGATAGTCGCCGCCGCCGAGACATTCAGCGAATCGGCCGTTCCCAGCATCGGAATCCGCACCCTGAGATTGGCCCCGTCCATCCACTTAGCCGTAAGCCCATACTGCTCCGCGCCGAGGGCGATCGCCACGTTGCCGGTGAGATCGACCTCGAAATGGAGCTTCTCTGCATGAGGCGTAGCAGCGAGTATCTTGAAGCCGCGCTCCTTGAGGAACGCAAGGGCCTCCTCTGAAGTCGCCTCCACCACGGGAACGGTGAACATTGTTCCCGTGGAGGCTCGCACGACATTCGGGTTGTGGATGTCGGTAGTCCTGTCGCAGACAATCACCGCCGAAACCTTGGCGGCGTCGGCAGAGCGGAGGATCGTCCCGAGGTTCCCCGGCTTTTCAATGGCCTCCGTCACGATCACAAGGGCGTTCTCCGGGAGCTTCAGGTCGGCGAGCCCCACGGAAATGTGCGGGCCCACCATAAGAAGCCCGTCAGGGCGTTCCTTGTAGGCGATTTTCGAAAAGCAGACCTTCGTGCAGGTATATACCTCCGCGCCGAGCCTTTCGCACTCGTCCACGAGCAGAGGCTCGTTCTCGTTCTTGAAATAGAAGTCCGGGCAGTGGAATATTGCGCGCGGCCTGTAGCCGCTGTCGAGCGCGCGACGGCATTCGCGGTAGCCTTCGACGATCATCTCGCCGGACTCCTCGCGGACTCCGCAGCTGCGGAGCTTCACGACGTGCTTGAGCCTCGGGTTAGAAGGCGAACTTAGGATCTGCCGCTGCATCGCACCTATGATTTACTCTGCCTCAAACGGGCCGAGCGGAAGGGACGCTTCGTTGTAGAGCGTGCCGGACGTGCGTGGAGTTCCCATGTAGCGAACCTTCACCGGTGCGGTGACACCCTCGCTCGCAATGACGATCTTCGAGCCGTCGATGAAGTCAGTCTCGGCCATCTTGCCTTTCTTGTCATTGGCCTTCTTGTAGTTGACCACCTTCGCCGGCCGCCAGTTCCCGTCTGCTCCCGCGAGCTCGAACGCCGCCGCGCGCGAGCGGTCTGGCGAATAGACGTACCAGTCCTTCACGTTGTCGAACGAAAGGGTCGCCTTTCCGCCATTGAACTCGACGGACTTCAGAACGGGCGAATCGTCCTGCGGAATAGCAAAGCCGTAGTCGCGCTTAAGCGCATGGGCGACAAGCCTCTTCGCCACGATCTCCTTGTCGTTCGGGTGAATGTCGTCGAAGTTTCCGACATCCGCCGTGACAGCAAGCGCAGCGTTCTTCTCCTCCGCGCAGAACTTTGTCTGGGCCATGCAGATTCCAAGCCAATTCTGCTTGAATGGCGCGAGCTGCACGAGGTAGAGCTTCAAATCTGGATTTGCGAACTCGCGACTCCAGCCGTTGTAAAGCGCGTGGAGCTTTGCGCAGTAGAGCTGCGACTCCCCGCTGTTGTGGCATCCCTGATACCAGATGAAACCGCGCATCGCCATCGGCGCAAGAGCGGCGACCATTCCGTTGTAGAGGACCGTCGGCTGCTGGTGGGCGCCGCCGATCGGGCCCTTCTTGTCCGTCTCGGCCTTCCAGTCCGCCTTGACCTGATACTTCGCAGTCTCGCGGATGGACTCGTCGCAGTCTTCGTATGCGCAACGAGGAGTCCATGCGTCGATGTTAGTCCCGCCCCAACTTGCGTCGACAATCCCAATCGGAACATCGAGCGCAAGATAGAGCTCGCGGGCGTAGTAAAACGCCACGGCGGAAAGCTGCACGCCGTTGCCGCCATTCAGCCCGTCGCGATAGAAGAGCTGGAGAAACTCAGGGGTGAACTTGCACCACTTGGCAGGAGTGTCCTGAGGCTCCACGGACCAGACGCGGCTACGCTTCACGTAGCGAACGAACGGCAAGCTCGTCATCGTCGTCATGAGCCCGCCTTTCATGTCGCGGTAGCGCGTGCGGCCGCCCCAGATCGGGCACTCCATGTTGCTCTGGCCGGAGGCGAACCACACCTCGCCGACGAGGACGTCCTTTACCTCCGCCGTGTCAACGACGGAGTCGCAGAACAGCCCCGGATCCAGCTCGCTGACCGTCATCGTACGGCTTTCCTTCGACGCCTCCATCGGGTCGAGTTCTACTTTCCAGACACCGCCCTTTCCGACCTCGGCGACTTTCTCCTGCCCGGCAAACTCCACTCGCACTTTGCGCAGAGCCTTGCTCACAGGCGGCATGACCTTGCCCCAGACGGGAACCTTCATCCCGCGCTGTAGAACCGCTCCGTCCGTGAACGGGGCGCCCATCTTGATCTCGGCGGAAAGTTGCAACGCGGCAATCGCCGCGACAGCTGCAATCATCGTGTGTTTCATTTCGCTTCTCCTTTAAACTCAATGGCAGTGGCCGCAGCCGCAGTCGTGCCTGCCGTCCGAATACTCGATTGTCGCGCTCTCGCGCAGCTCGGCTATGTATGCGTCCATCGCCCTGCCGCGCGCTTCGTGGCGAAGGAGGTCTTTTACCTTTTCGCGGACATTCCCATCGCCGTTCGCGCCGTACTTTGCGCCCTGCGCCCTGCAGAAGGCCTCGACCTCGTCTTCCGTAGGCTCGGGAACGCCGGAGCATGCGTTGGCAACAAGCTTGTTGACCTTGACTCCCGTGGCAATCTTCTCGCGAAACGCCGCGTCGTCGAGCCCCTGGGCTGCGAGCGCCCTGCGGAAGTTCTCCTCGCCCCCTACCTGCGCGACAACCTTGGCGACCTCCGCGTCAAGTTCCTCTTCCGATACGCGCAGGTCGAGCTTCTTCGCGATGTCAACGAGAAGCTTTGCGCCTATCGCCTGGTCTATCGCCTTGTCCACGAGCTCCGGGAGGCTCTTCTTGATTTCGTCCTCCGACATGCCGTGGCTTTTGTAGAACCTCACGAGGCGGTCGAGCTCGAACCTCACGGCCTGCTCGCCGACTTCCTCGCCGTTGACCTTTACCTTCGCCTTTTCCTTAGACATCGCCGTTCAGCTCCATGCGAAAGATTTCCTTCACCGCGTCTTCCATCTCGCCGACGTCGCAGACCTTGGTCTGGGCGACGGGCAGCTTCTCAAGCTCCGCAAAGCCGGGCGGAGGCGAAACGAGCACGTTCTCGCCGAACGCCCTGAGGCACGTCTCCGGGAACTTGTAGGCAGTAGCGGTAGCGGCAACGACGCACGGGACGCCGTCGCGCGGATAGCCAAGCTTCCTCGCGACGAACGTCGCAACCGCCGTGTGCGGGTCGATGAGGGCGCCCGTCTCGTCGCGCATCCTGCGCATTTCGGCCTCAGTCTCTTCCGGGGTCGCAAAGCCTCCGTCGAAATCGGAGAGGAGCATCTTCCTCGCGGACTCGGAAAGAGCGTATCTTCCAACCGTATCGAGCTCGCCCATCATGCGAGACGTCTCCCTGCACGCACGCTCCACGTCGCCTTCGAGCCCGCCCGAGAGAAGCCAGAGGAGCCTTTCGACGTTGGAACTCTTTCTTATGTCCATAGACGGGGAGTTCGTAACGGTGAAGCGCTCGCCCGGATCGTAAACGCCCGTCTTCACGAATCTCGCAAGGACGTCGTTGACGTTGGACGCCACGACGAGCCTCGCTATCGGAGCGCCCATCAGCTTTGCGTAGTATGCCGCAAGGATGTTCCCGAAGTTTCCGCTCGGCACGACGACGTCGAACTCGCCTCCAACCCTCGCACCTGCAAGGACGTAGTAGGCTATCTGCGGAACGAGGCGACCGGTGTTTATGGAGTTCGCGGAGGAAAGCGTCACCCCGAAAGACGCGGCGGCCGCGTTCATCCCCGCATCCGCAAATATGCGCTTCACCGCCGACTGCGCATCATCGAAGTTCCCCCTGATGCCGATTGCATGGACATTCGGCTCTGACGGAGTCGTCATCTGGAGGCGCTGTATCCTCGAAGTGCCGGTCGCAGGGTAGAATACCGCGATCTCCGCGCCGTCCACTCCTGCGAAGCCCTGCATCGCGGCGGAGCCGGTGTCCCCCGAAGTCGCGGTCAGCACCAACACGCGCCGGCCGCCGGCGGCATGCTTCATGAAGACAGGCAGCATCGAAAGGGCCACGTCCTTGAACGCGCCGGTCCTGCCGTGGTAAAGCTCGAGGAGCCTCAGGTCCCCGCGCTCTACGAGGGGAATCGGGTCCTCCGCCGGAAAGCGCGCGCATAGCCTTTCCACCGCCGCGACGCGCACATCCTCAGGCAAGTCGCCGAAGAGACGCTCAAGGACCCACTCTTCGCACTTGCGAAGCGATGCCTCGGGAAGCGGCGACGCGCCGCCACCATCGGAAAGGGAAAGAGGAACGTAGAGCCCGCCATCTGGAGCGAGCCCGCGGAATATCGTCTCGGCGCTCGTCGCGCCAAGGCCTTTTCTTGTCGATACGTATTGCATTACTGTGCCGGACGGTTGAGGTCTTTTTCGCAAAGCGTCGTGTAGCCTGCGGCCTTCAAGGCCTCCTCGGCCTTGTCGTTGTCGCTGAAGCGGAAGAGAAGGTCGGCCTTGCCCGTGCGGGAGTCGCCGTTCATCGCATAGCTGTACTCTATGTTGGCGCCAGACGAGTCAAGGGCCTCCATGACGCCCGCCATCCCGCCTGGACGATCAGGAACGCATACGGCGACGACGCCGGAGACGTTTGCCGCGAGTCCCATCGCCGAAAGGGCCGTCTTCGCCTTCTCGTGGTCGTCGACGATCATCCTGACGATCCCGAAGTCGCTCGTGTCGGCAAGCGACAGCGCCGCTATGTTCACCTCTGCATCTGCGAGGACGCGGCATATCCGGGAGAGTGTGCCCGGCTTGTTCTCCACAAAAATACTGATCTGACGAATCTGCATGGCAGCCTCCTTAAGTTCAGTTGAACATAAACTCTACGACGTCGCCGTCCTTCATCTCGTATTCCTTGCCCTCGGGCCTGAGGGCTCCGTGCTCTCTCGCGCCCGACTCCCCGCCGTACTTCACGTAGTCTTCGTACGAGACGACCTGCGCCCGTATAAAACCCTTCTCGAAGTCGGTGTGTATGACGCCCGCGCATTTCGGGGCCTTCCACCCGCGGCGGAAGGTCCATGCCCTCGCCTCCTTTGGCCCGGCCGTGAGGAAGCTCGCAAGGCCGAGAGTCTCGTAGGCAAGCGCGACCGTGCGGTCGAGAGAGCTTTCGGCGAGCCCGTAGCTCTGCAGGAACTCGGCCGCCTCGGAGTCGGAAAGACCAGCGAGGTCGGCCTCCATCTGCGCACAGACGACGACCATCGAGCACCCCTGCTCGTCGGCGCGCTTCTTGAGAGCCTCGACGTGGGCGTTCCCCTCGCCGGTCACGTTGTCGTCGGAAACGTTGGCGCAGTATATGACCTTCTTGTCGGTAAGGAAGTTAAGCTCCTTTATGACGGTAAGTATCGCGTCGCCTTCCTTTCTCGGGAAAGTCCTGACGGGCCGCCCCTCCTCAAGATGACGGAGAAGCGCGGCGCACGCCTCGGCCTCTGGACGAAGCGGCGGCTTCGCCTGCGCCTCCTTCTTCACCCTGTCGTAGCGCTTCTGGAGCTGCTCCATGTCGGCAAGCACAAGCTCAGTCTCCACGACTTCCGCGTCTCCGACCGGATCGACCGGCGCAGACTTGTTCCCGCCCTCCTGCACATGGATGATGTCGTCGTTCTCGAAGCACCTGACGACATGCAGAATCGCGTCGCATTCGCGGATGTTGGCGAGGAACCTGTTTCCGAGGCCCTCGCCCTTCGACGCGCCCTTTACGAGGCCTGCGATGTCGGTGAACTCCACTGTCGCGCGGACGATGCGCTCTGGCTTTACGATCTCCGCCAGCTTTTCGAGCCTGGGGTCGGCGACTTCCACAATCGCCGAGTTAGGCTCTATCGTACAGAACGGATAGTTCTCGGCCACCGCCTGCTGCTTTCGCGTGAGCGCATTGAAAAGCGTCGATTTCCCTACGTTCGGAAGTCCAACTATGCCTACGGAAAGACCCATTTCACAATCTCCTGATTAAAAACTATTCCTCCGCATACGACCAGTCTGGGTAAAGGCTCGTTATTGCGTTGAAGTAGAACTTGGCGTCTATGGGCCGCTTTTCCCTTATCGCCTTGTCAAGAAGCGGCTTCAAGGCGTCAATGACCTCTTCGTAGTTGCGAGAGGCCGCGTCTTGCCGCAGCTTAAGCCCGCTTTGCTCCGCGGCAAGGAGGTCGCGCAAGCCCTCCGTAAGAAGGACGGCAGTCTCCGCCTTTTCGCTGCCTTTTTTCGCCGTGCGGACAGCCTCCGCGTCGCCGGCGGTCAGCAGGTCTGCCACTGTCTTCTCTGGCGTCAGCGCCCTTTTCATCTCTTCAAGCTCGACCCTGAGATTCTGCGTCTCGTCTATGAGCCGCGCATACTCCGCCTTCATCCCCTCAAGCTCGGAAAGGGAATACTTCGTCTTGAGCGTATCGGCCTCGGCCTTGGCCTTGAGGTTCGCAGACTCCGCGGCCTTTGCCTCCGCCGTGCGCAGGGCGAGCTCCTCCGCGGCTTTCCGCTCCTTCGCTGCCTTGAACTCGGCCTCTGCCGCCGCACGCGCATCGGCAGCAGCCTTTGCCTTGTCGCGAGCCGCAGACGCCTTAAGCTCCGCGACCCTGGCCGATTCCTCGAGATTCGCCTTGGTCACTTCGGCGGCCTCTTTTTCAGCAAGCTTAAGCTCCGTCTGCTTTATCGCCGTCTCTTTTTCAAGCTGGGCCGCCTCAGCTTTCGCCCTTGCCGTTTCGCTTTCCGACTTGGCCTTGCGCGCTTCCGCCGCCTTCGCGGCTTCTTCGCTCGCGGCCCTGCGTTCGTCGGCTTCTGCGATCTTCTGTTTTCTGTCAATGAAGACAAAAGCGCCAACAGACGCCGCTATGACGGCGGCGGAAAGAAGTATTATCGAAAGCCTTTTCACCATATGACGTGTATTATACCATAAATCCGCAATTTGTCCTTGCAATTCGCAACGCCGCCGATGCTGGGTGAGAAGACAGAGTGAATGCGACTGCCCGCGAAGCGGGGAGTCGCATTCACTCT
>JBGUVV010000167.1:0-3659 GCA_045220525.1 Kiritimatiellia bacterium | reverse complement strand
TTCTATCGCCAGGAGCGCCTTGGGAAGCTGGGTCGTCCTTTTAAGATATGGAAGTTCCGTACGATGTATGCCGACGCGGACGAGCGCCTCGGGAGGCTTTTGGATTCCAACCCTGCGCTCAAGGCGGAATACGACGAGAACTTCAAGTTGAAGAACGACCCTCGCGTGACGCCTCTTGGCAGGTTGTTGCGCAAGATGTCCCTGGACGAGATACCACAGATATTCAACGTCTTTGCCGGCGAGATGGCGTTTATCGGCCCTCGGCCTATTGTCGCCAAGGAGGTTCACTACTACGGAGCCGACTACGAGACGTTTTCGCGTGTACGTCCTGGCGTCACCGGCCTTTGGCAGTGCTCCGGCCGCTCTGACACCGACTACCAGCGCCGTGTTGCCCTTGACATCTACTATGCGCTCAACTGGTCGCCGTGGATGGACCTCTGGATTTGCATCCGCACGTTCTTCTCGATCTTGCTCATGAAGGGAGCCGCATAGCACATGGCTGCGGGGAGTGGAAGATCCGCGATCGGGCGTAACCGCAGATTCGCGGCGGTGCTTCTCGCGCTTTTCTGGGCGGCATCCGCCGCCACGCTCTCCGGCGCCCCGTTTGCGCAATGGCTGGACGCCAAGGCGCCGGACGGTCGCACCGTCCGCATATGGGGCGAGGGCGACGAGTACTCGGCGGTGTTCGAAAGCGAGGACGGACGTACCGTCGTCTATGACGAGTCGGCGGGCGGCTACGCATATGCGGACAAGGACGCGCAGACCGGTGCGCTAGTGTCGACGGGCGTGCGCGTCGGCGGCGAATCAGGCGTGGAGTCCCGGCTGGCCGCAATACGCCGGCATCTTCGCGACACTTCTGCGGCGGCCGTCGAGGAGCGGCGGCGGCGCATTAGGGAACATGACGAGGCGACGGGGACTACGAGGCGTTGGGAGGCCCTTAAGGCGAGTGCAAGGGCTTCTCGCCGCAGGCTCGCCTCGGCGTCGAACGTGTCTTCCCCGGACGTGCCGGAAGAGGGGCGGGTGAGCCTGCAGGCCCCGACGCATCGGACGACCGGCACGATCGTCGGCCTGGCGCTGCTCATAGACTTTCCCTCCGAGAATGGATCTGGCGCCACGCTGGCGCAGCAGGCGCATCCGTCCGTGACCAAGGGCGACCTGGACTCGCTGTTCAACGCCGAGTCGTTCACCAAGTTCGGTAACACGCGCTCCGTGAGGAAATACTTCAAGGATGTCTCCTCAGGATGCCTGAACTACACGAACATCGTGATCGGGTGGTTCAAGATGCCATATCCGCGAAGCCACTACGACAATACGTCCGTCGGCTGCGGCGACTGCGCCCGGCCTCTTGTCGTGGAGGCTTTTCGCCAGATGCGTGCGGATTCCGCCTATAGGACCAAGTACGAGCCGCTGTTGCGGCGACTGACGCTTGGCGACTACAGCGCTCCGAAGGCAGTAAACGTATATTTCGCCGGAGAACCGTCTTCCCGATGGAACTACGGCCTTTGGGCGCATAGGGCCGGATTCTACGGCAGCAATTTCGGGGACGCGTGGTACACGGTGGATGGCGACAAGAGAAGCGTTCTCGCCTATCAGATCACGCCAATTACCTCGGAGCCCGCCATCGGCACGCTGTGCCACGAGAACGGGCACATGATATGCGACTTCCCCGATCTCTACCCATATGAAGGGTCGATAGGCGGCGTTGGCAAGTTCTGCTTGATGGACGGATCGGTTGTCAATTCCGACCCGCAGGGTTTCTGCGCGTACCTGAGGGCCGCCGCCGGGTGGATTTCGCCGAACGAGCTTTCCGCAGTGCCGGGCAGACGAACCGTGACGTGCAGCCGTTCAGACGTATGGAAATGGGGCAACCCAAAGAACGACAGGGAGTATTTCCTGATAGAGAACCGCCGAAAGAGCGGCGTCGACGCCAGCCTGCCCGCCGAAGGGGTGCTGATATGGCGGTGCAACGAATCGCGAAGCAACACGTCCGCGACCTACCTCCCTGCCTTTTCAGAAACCTCCGCGAGATGGCGCATGTCCAACGAGGTTTCGCTTGAGCAAGCCGACGGAAGCTATACATACGAGCAGTCCGGAGGGAAAGGCGCGAAAAAGGACTTGTGGCACGTGGGAAACCCGTCCGTTCGCTACACAGGGCGCTTCAACGACGAGTCGACGCCGTGCGCCAAGTGGGAGGACGGTTCGGACTCCGGGCTGCGGCTTGCCGACTTCTCCGCCGCGGGGGACACGATGTCGTTTTACGTCGGCGACGCGCATGCGACGGTAGATGTGGCGTTCGACGCCGTCGGAGGATCGGTCGACAGGCCTTCGATTCGATATGTCGTGGGCCGGGCCTACGGGCATTTGCCTACGCCTGTCCGTCGAGGCTTTCGTTTCGTCGGCTGGGAGGACTCGTCCTCCGGCGTGTCGGTTACGGTTGCGGATCTTGCCTCGACGTCTGTCACGGCGCTGTCGGCGAGGTGGCGGCAGGTGAGCCAGAACGATTATCCTGACATTGACTTCGGGAAGGGGAATGATTCATGGCCGACGGAACTGTTCCTTGCGTCTTCGGCTGGCGCCACGTCGGCCAAAGACCTGTTCGGGGCCGACGAACCCGTGTTGCTGTACCTCGGCTATCGCAATGCTGGCTTCGCGGAGACCGGCGGGGGCTTTACTGTTCGCATGGCCGTATACGACCTGTCGCATCGCCGGCTTGGCGGATCAGAATATCGCCAGAAGGCGTCGCTTGCCGGCGGCAGTTCGACGTGGAGCTGGGGAGGCGCCAGCTTCAGTTTCCTGAACGCGCTTGCGGCCGGCCAGTACGTGCTGCGCGTGGAGCTTGACGCGGACCAGGAGATCGCAGAGTACGACGAGGAAAACAACGTCATGGAGTTTGGCTTCACTGTCGGCAACGGCTACTTCGTCACATACGCCTCCGGCATGCACTACTGTGTCGGGGATGAAGGCCGAGTCGTTGTATCCGGCAGCGGCGCGACGACTCTCGCCGGCGTGCGGTTCACCCGCACTGGACACGATCAGACCGGCTGGTCCACGAGTTTCGAGGGCGACCGCCTTGACTACGGACTCGGCGGCAGGTACTATGGCACTTCGTCGATCACGCTTTTCCCGTACTGGACAGCCAAGACCTATTTGGTGAGGTTTGACGCGAATGGCGGCTCTGTCAGCCCTGGAAGCGCCAGCGTGACCTACGGCAGGGCCTATGGTCCGTTGCCGACGCCGGTCCGCGACGGCCACGTGTTCCTGGGGTGGTTCACCTCGCCAATTGGAGGCACGCAGATATCCGAATCGACGGTAGCCACGGGCGGCGCCACGTACTATGCGCAGTGGTTCGATCCAAACGGATATACGATTGTCTTCATGCCCAGCGCAGACGCCGCGCTTTCGCAGGCGGCCAGCCAAGGCGTAAAGGTCGGCAAGGTCGCGAAGCTCAATCCCTGCGCTTTTGCAGCTCCGGCGGGCAAGAAGTTCGCTGGCTGGCGCAGGGCGGACAACGGCCGCCGCTACGACGACGGCGTCATGGTCTTCAACCTCGCAGAACCGGGCGAAACCGTCAAGCTGACCGCGATTTGGGAGTGAATTGTGGGAGTCGCGCGATTTTGCTATAATACGCGTACTAATGACAATTCGATCAGGGGAAGGTA
>JBGUVV010000166.1:0-2228 GCA_045220525.1 Kiritimatiellia bacterium | reverse complement strand
AAGACAGCGTCCAGATATACGTCCGTAGGGTTCAGGAAGTCGGCGTCGTTGCGGGAGCAGACGGGGTAGGCGGTGACGTCGGCGCCTGTCATTGCGTTCAGGAACGTGGAGAACGAGCTCTTCATAAGCTCCACAAACGGCTTCTTCACGGGATACTTCTCAGAGCCGCAGAGCACCGAATGCTCGATGATGTGCGCGACTCCCGTGTCATCGTCCGGAATGGTGCGGAATATGATCGCGAACGTCTTGTTGTCGTCGTCGCGGTCGAGCCATGCGAGGTCCGCGCCGTTCTTCTCGTATGTCATCCTGACAAGACGGCCCTTCACTTCCGGGAGGCTTGTCACCGACTTCACCGAAAAGCCGTGAACCCTCGTGCCGGGCACCAGTTCCGCCGCGTTGCACGCCGCCGCGCCGACGGCAATTGCCGCCGCCAAGATCATTATGTCCTTCATATCTTTAAATACATTCATTGCTATCATTGACTGCATGAAACCACATTCCCCGCGTGGTTTGTATAGGCGTTTTCCGCGAGCGCAAAGGCTGTGGGCGACGTAAAAGCAAGTATAATGACGAGAATAGAATTCTTAACGCAGAGACGCAGAGACGCAGAGGATTTGGGGGGTCTGGGGGCAACGCCCCCAGTTATAGGCCCATCTCCGCGTCTCTGCGTCTCCGCGTGAGAATTCATTAGTTCCCCTGCCTTGAGTAGGCCTTGATGCCGAGCTTGATGTCACCAACGCCGTTGATGAACGCATCGAGGGCGCGGGCGCGGTCGGCGTTGAGCGGAATGGTCGCGAGGGAGAGCCCCGACTCCTGGACAAGGACGCAGTTGAGCGTGTCGCCGACGACCGCCGTCGAGTCTGTCGCAATCGTTGAGAGCGGAATCTGCAACAGGAAATTGTAGCCATCCGTCGACGGATCCGCCACCTTCGTGGAGGCGAGGATATTTCCATTCATGCTTACTTATTATCCTCTGTTTTCAAATCCATAAACCTTGCAACATTTTTAAAGCCCCTCATCATATGTAGATGACGGGTTTAAGTATATCATATTGTCAGGTCAAATACGAGAAAAAAGTGAGTTCTCACCCTATCAGATGCTTACGTCTGTTCGGCCAATCGTTACATTTCAACTATGGGCAAAGGCTCCGTTTACAAGGCTTTCGCGGGGTCCCCACAGGCTTCTAGGCCAATTGTGTCGAACATCGGAATCTTAAGGAAATGCCGATCACGAGTAAACAGGACGCCCCCTGCTTCAAGCGTAGCTGCGGCAACCCAGATGTCATTTGTTGGAATGGGAGTTCCGTTCTTCTTCAGCTGATTGTATATCTTGGAGTAATATCTCACCGTCGACTCGGAAACAGGCAACAGCCGCGTGTTTGGCATCGATATGAGCGCTGAGAGGGCATCTATCGTCATCTTTGCACGCTTTGTGTCCGTTTCAGTCCCAGCCACAACTTCCGCATACGCGACTACCGGCACAATCAACTCCTCAGCACGGCAAAGCGCACTCTCAAGTTCAGGGTCTGAACCGTCGAACATGGCGATCATCGCGTTCGCATCAAGCAGTAGCGGACACTTCATCTCCACATCTCCTCGTCGATGACATGCTGCTCGGCGATGGCCTCGCGAACGAACTCGGCTTCTTTCTTGGGAATACAACCGTAAATCGCCTTCCACTGGTTCACGCGATTAGGCACATTGCCGTTATTAAGGCCGAGGATAGGCGAAAGCAAATCCTTTACGGCCTGGTTGACGCTCTTGCCAAGACGGTCTGCATACTTGCGAAGCTCCGTCGCGAATGCGTCCTCGGCATGTATGGTTACAGTCGTCATGCTTCCTCCAGATGATTCTAATGTTTCAATCAGATGATTCATAGTATAGCACATTCTTCCATACGGCACAAGGGGCGCGCTTCCATTCATCGACTCAAAAGGGCTTCGCAGTCCCCGCCAGGCACACAAAAACGCGCAAAGGCCCAATTTACAAGGGTTTCGCGGGGTCTGTCCCCAAAAATTGTGACGAAACTATTCTGCGCGAACTTGACGAAGGCGTTGAAGTCCGTGTTGTATCCGTTGATGTCCAGAGCCATGATATCAGTCCGTTGAAAGGTTGAAAAGTTGAAAGGTTGAAGGGTTGGCTAGGCGGCCGGGGCGTCGAAGTGAAGGTTGTAGGAGGCGTTGACGGTCGCTTCGAGGCGGAATTGCTCCGGGATGGCCGACAGCTGCG
>JBGUVV010000165.1:0-2249 GCA_045220525.1 Kiritimatiellia bacterium | reverse complement strand
TAGCAACGACGGCGGCGAGGCGCGGCCGTTCGATAAACACGCGCGAGAGCGAACCGAGATGTCTGTCGGTCGCGCTCACTTCGCCTCCTTGCAGGTCACAGCTGCGCCGTCAGAGACCTTGTGCGTTCCGCCGACGATCACGGTCTCGCCCGCCTTGAGGCCGGACTTAATGAACACGCGGTCATGAAGCCTCGCACTTTCTTCAACGGCGCGGAGATTGGCTTTGCCGTCTTCTACGACATAGACGAAACTTTCGTCGCCGTCTTCGATGAGTGCCTGCGGCGGAACCCACGGCAGAACGCCGGACGCGGCGACGGATAGGACAAGCGTCGCCGCGCTGTCAGGGAGGAGTCGTCCGTCGGGATTCGGCTGACGCACATAGACGAGAACCGTGTCCGTGCGCTCGACCGCCTTGAGGTCGATGAACTCAATGGCGCCTTTCGGGAGCGGCTTCATCCCGGGCGGCGTGTCGATCCGTATGTCGGCTTCGGACTTGAGGCGTTCTTCGCTGCACCCGAAAAGCCGAGCATAGTCCGCCATCGACAGCGAAAAACGGATGCGCAGCGGATCAGTCTTGACGATTGTTGCGAGGACGCCGCTTTCGGGCGTGACATAGTTGCCGGCTGTTTTCGCGGTGAGACCGATCTTGCCGTCTATCGGGGAGACGATGCGAGCATGGCGGAGGTCGTCCTCGGCGAGGACGAGCGCGGCTTTCGCCGCTTCGAGATTCGCCTCCAGTTCCAGTTTTGCGGCGCGGGCGGCATCTAACTCCGCGCGGGCGGTCATCCCTTTCGCGAGAAGTTTCTCCTTCCGTGCAAAGGCGAGGTTAGCAAGCTCAAGTTTGGCCTTGATCTCCCCTATCTGCGCGACATGATTGCTCACGGCGGCGGAAAAGCGCGTATCGTCAAGGCGGTACAGAAGCTGTCCTTTGCGCACAAAGCTCCCCTCGGCGAAACCGACTTCAACAATGTCGGCAGAGAGGCGGCTGACGACATCGACCTGCTCAACGGCGCGGATTCGCGCCGGGTAACGGCGCACCGTTTTCGCCGCGCCAGACTGTATGGTCTGCGTCAGCACGGCGACAGGCGATTGCTCGCCGGATTCGACATCCTCTGCATAAAGCGAAAGAGTGGGAGCCGTAAATGCGACGGCGGACAATACGAATCCGTATTGTAATTGGCGCAATAGTAGCAAGGCGAAGTGTGACCGTTTCATTGGATTATCTTTTCCTCGGTCTGAGTTTGGCGAAAGCCGCCTCGAAGCTGTCGGCTATCTTCTCCATCATTTCAAGAGCCCCGGCCTTGCGGAACGGCTCCATGACGCGCGACTCGGCGGAGAAGATGGGCCCGAAAACCTCATCGGCGATTTTACGGCCTTTCGGCGTAAGGTGTATGTCCTTCTCTTTGTTGCCGCGTGGGAGAAGTTCAACGAGTCCGTCCTTTACGCATTCGCGGACAATGGTGTTAAGCGTCGTGCGCGGAAGTTTCCAGTCATCGCATATCTGCCGCTGCGAATACGCCTTGCCGTCGGCAATGGCGTAGAAGAGGACGAACAGGTTCCCCTTGACGCCGAACGTCCGCACTGAATCGACGTACAGTGCGTCGATCCTGTTGAAGGCGATCATGAACCGCCTGACTTTCTCATGAGAATCTTTCATGGCCATAAAGAAAATACGGATTCGTATTGTATCACATGCTCAGCTCATAGTCAATGCGCAGGGCGAAGTGGCTTTTCCGCGATGTGATGAGACCAAGCTTGGACAGTCGGCTGATTTCCGCCGAAAGCGCGCTTCGCTCGACGCAGAGGAAGTCCGCGAGCTGCTGGCGGTCGAATGGAACATCGAATTCGGCTGTGCCTTTCTGCTTTGCCACGGCGCGCAGATAGGACATCAGCCGATCCTGCGTGGAACGGTGCGACAGTATCTCGATCTTCCGGTTCAGCTCAAGCGTCTTTACGGCGAGCGTGCGCATGATGTTCCTGACGAGGCGGGAGTGGAACGCGCAGGCGTTCTCGCAGGGCGAGAGAATGCGGTCGGTCTTTACGAGAAGAACATCGCAGTCCCCGTCTGCTTCAACATCGACGCTCATCGTATCCGCCCCGGACAGCGCCTGTGCTGCAGCAACGATTTCACCTGGGCCTATCCGCTTGATGATGGTGCGGCGTCCGTCAAGGTCGTATGCCGAGACGGAAAGCGAACCCGACAGCAGAATGCCTATTCTGTCGGCGCGTTCGCCGGTCCTCATCAGCGC
>JBGUVV010000164.1:0-7913 GCA_045220525.1 Kiritimatiellia bacterium | reverse complement strand
GGTTGTTTGTCTAAGCGCGAAAGGCGCAACGAGGTCCGAAGCGTACGAGATCGAGCGAGCAGCCCCGACGCGATGGCGAAAAACGGGTCGGGCGGTCAGCGCACACGGAGGCAGCCCCGACGCGACGGAGCAAGATGGGTTGCCTAAGGGGTTGTATTGTGGTATAATTTGCTCTTGGATGAGAAAGGGATTCACACTTGTCGAGATGCTGATCGTCGTGGTCGTCCTCGTGACGCTCATGACGATGGTGTTCAGGCTTGGCTCCATCGGCGGCTCAAGCGCGCGCCGAAACGCCACCGTGGCACGCCTCCAGCGCCTCGAAAACTGCCTCTCCGGCTACTACGCCGCATTCGGGACATACCCGCCTGTCGCACAGCATGGCTCGAGAAACCCATGGCTGCGAGTCTCCGACCACGGCATACAGAACACAACCGGCCAGGAAAACAAGGATATTTTCGGCTGGGACGCCGACAAGTTCCGCAGGGGCGAGGGACAGACCGCGGAATATGCGGCGTGGGAGCAGGTCAGGGCGGCCTGCAACTCCCAGCCAGTCGATTGCAAGTTCCCGTACCCGGAGAACTTTAACGACTTCATAGACGCAAAGTCCGAGCAGCTCAAGATGGCGGCGGAAGAGTCCACGTCCATAAGCGAAAAGCGCAAGGCGGTGCTGATGGCTGGCTTCGACGACGGCGTTTCGAGGAACATCGGCCGCTTTTCGTCATATCAGGACGAGTCTGACTGGAGAGAGGTCCAGCTTTTCAAGTTCGGCCTTATGAGCTATCTTCTGCCGCGCTACCTCGTCATGATGAATTCCGACCCGTCCATATACAGGGACTTCACGCAGTGGACGAGCAACAACGAAATCCCGTGCAACGCCTTGACGGGCCTTGCTTTCGCCGACTGGAACCAAGTCTGCAACAAGGCGACCAGCAACCAGAAGTCGGACCTTGCGACGGTCGCCAACATTCCGTCTCAGGCCGTCTGCGCCCGCTGGATGGCCAATTTGGAAGGCATTGTCACCACTCCCCATTCGCTTTCCGTTTTCGGCGTCTCCCTCCGGAGGGACAGCGACGACGCCTTTTCCATCGACAGCCTGGAGATATACTCTCCCGGCGGCTTCGACAACGACTCCACTGCGGGGCAGTACGTCCTCGACTCCTGCACCGTCCTCGACGGCTGGGAAAACGAGTTTTTCTACTATTCCCCCGCCCCCTACCAGAGCTACGTGCTTTGGTCCGCAGGTCCCAACGGGAGGACGTTCCCGCCGTGGATATCGCGCGAAGAGCTTGATAGCGCCGCTAACAAGTGCATTGGCGCATGGATAGAGGACGACATCATAGGCATGAGCCACTAAGGGAGGTTGTTTAGTCCATGAATGGAAAACTTGAAATGAAAAAGGCAATGCGCCCCGCGTTCACCCTGATAGAAATGCTGGTGGTGATCGGCATCATAGCGACGCTCATGGGCGCTTCCGTCGCGGGATTCGTGAAAATGGCCAAGACTGCGGAAAAGGCAAAGACCCAGGAGCTTGTCTCGAATGTCGCCACGGCCCTTACGGCGATCTACCAGCAGGAGGGCGTCTGGCCGAAGCGCCTTGCGAAGAATGGCGAGTCGGGCGGTTTGCTCGACGCTGAAACGGCCTATGCGCTTGTCGCGGGAAGGACCAAGTATCTCTCGCTTTCGCAGAGCGGCGACCATCTTTCCGGCCACGACCGCTTTGGCGTTATCACGCCGGAGGCAATGAAGGTCGTCAAGAAGCTCGGCCACGCCGCAGACCTGGACTCCAGGGTCGGCACGGTGAAGGTCAAGGACCACATCCTCCACTATGCGGTTGATATCGATGGCAACGGCAAGATACTCGGAGCCTCCGTCGGAGGGGAGAACGTCAACGTCCGCGCGACTGCAATCGTGTGGTGCATAGGCAAGTCGGGCGGGAACAAGGGCGAGCCCTGGCCATACAAGGAGGGCCTCCGGCGCGACGACGTTTACAGTTGGACTGTCGGACAGACGAGGGACGTGAATTGAAAAAGGGCTTTACCATAGTCGAGCTTCTCATGGTGGTGGGGATCATGGCGATCCTCCTCGGCATCGTCACCACCGCGGCCTCCGAGTCAATCAAGGCGGCGAGGCAGCGCAAGGCCGATGCCGTCTGCACGGTGGTGCAGGCCGCGTTTGCGGCGTTTTACGCCCAGAACGACAGGTGGCCCGGCGGCATCGGCTACAAGATCGAAAGCGGCTCCCTCGGGACGCGTTCCAACCAGGAGGGGCCCGGATACTCCAACGACCCCGAGAAGTTCGTCCTTACGCGCTCGGAGATCGACGAGTGCATCAGGGAGATGGTTCTCGAGACGAAGAAGGGGAACCCGGTCATGGACGTCTCCGGCCTTTACGTTTCGAGGCACGAGGGCCGCTATGGCGAGGACTGCTTCGGCATCGACTTCATGCAGGCGGCGACGATCAAGGGGATGAGCGAGGCCAAGAGCCGCCTTTCCCGCGCGACCGGCGGCACGAGGCTTACCGTCAACAACATGCATTTCGGATATCCCGAGCCAAGCACCGGGCGTTTCCGCCATTTCAAGGTAGTCTATTCCATCCCAACCGATTCATTCTCGGTTTCCCAGATGGATTCAGACGAAAGGAGGGCCCGCGCAAATGATCAATAGGCGGGCATTCACCCTCGTGGAACTCATGGTCGTCGTTGGCATCATGGGCCTTCTCGGGACGATCTCCGTCGGCGGCTACCGCGCGATGCGGATCGGCATGGAGGAGAAGGGGACGATGCAGAACGTCAACTTCTTCATACGTGCGGCCTACCAGCGCGCCCAGATAGACCGCCAGCCCACGGTGATATTCTTCTGGAACGAGACCTTGCGCGGCTCAACCGCCGACGACAACGAGGTCGTCGTCGGGAAGGCCGTGGCCGTTCGCCGCTCTGGGCGCTTGACGGCGGTCGTCGGCCAGTATCTCTACGACGAGTTCGCGGATCTCGAGCGGTCTTATCCGGAAGACGGGTCGTCGGCCGCCAACAACTCCGAGAACGCCCTGTACCTCTATCCCCTCGACAACGTAAGCCAGCTGGAGTCTAGCGGCAATCTCCTCCGTTCGACGGTCGAAGGGTGCGTTTACAAGCAGACGCCCGGCCTTACGTATCTGACCGGCACCGAAAACAAGACCCTGGATTCCGGCTCGCTTACGGTCTACGCGTTCAAGTTGATCGACCAGGGCGGCGTCTCGTGGGATCCCGGCATGGCGTACGGGTTCGAGTTCGCGAACATCGAGCTGCCGCGCGGGTATATCTTCGGGTCCTCCTACTCGACGTCGCTTTCATCCCCCGTAAAGGAGGCCGGCACAATGACGTTCAGCGCCGCGGCGAACAGCGGAAGCGGCATGACCTCCGGCGGGGGGATGGGATCTCGCACCAGCATCGGGATATATGCGCTGAGACCTGGCACAAGCGGATCTCTTGAGGCGAAGCACGTTGGCGATTCGGCCGATCCAAGCAGGAGTCTGTAGGCAAATGAGAAGGGCGTTTACATTGATTGAGGTGAATCTCGCCATGCTGATCATGGCGGGCGGGATTCTCTCGATCGTCGGGCTCTACGCCTTTGGGTTCAGGGAGAACAGGCAAAGCCGCGAAGACGTCGCGGCGACGGCCATAGCGGATTCCATCATGAGCCCGCTCGTCTGCGCGCTTTCCGCGACGAACGTGACATGGTCTTCCTTCCGCAACCTCGGGGACTATCCCGGTCCTGCGGGATGGGGCGAATACCTCAACAACAACGGCGTCGTCGTGAACGACCCTCAGGGGAAGGCGAGAGGCGCGTTTTCAAGCGTAATGGGGCAGCTGGGCTTCGAGGGAACGTATGACGGGCCAAAGGACTTCCCGTCGACGGCGCTTACCGGCACGGGCATGTCGTGCGGCCTTGTGGTGCAGCACGAGGAGGGCTCGGCCGTCGTGCGCATATCGTGCAGGGCGACGAAGCAGCCGGGTTCGCTTCTTTCAATGCCGCTTTTCTACACAGAAGTCAGGTTCCAGGGACTGCCGGACAAGTGAAAAAAGGATTTACTATAATAGAGCTTTTGGTGGCGAGCCTCCTCTTGGGGATGCTCGTGACTATACTCACTATGATTTTCAACCAGTCGTCGATTGCATGGCGCACAGGCGCCGCTGGTGTCGCCGACATGGACGACATACGCGACAACATCGCCGAGCTGAGGGAAGAGGCCGACAACGCCTTCGTGTGGAACAACGAGGTCTACCGGCATGTCGGCCTCTGGGACCGCAACGGCGACTTGCGCGACCGCGCGTGCGACGCGCCGGGGACAAAGGTCCAGAGCGAGCCGGGCTGCAGGGCGCTGATCCTTCGTTCCAAGATGTCTGCAAGCGGCGAAGTGACGCCGGCGGACTTCCGCCCCGTCAATGTAGGGCAGTCGGGCAGGACCAAGGCCCCGCAGACATATACCGTGAACGTCAAGAGCGCGGGACCCGACAGGGCGTTCAACACCTATGACGACATTTGGAGCTGGCCGGATGACTTCGAATAGGAGAGGATTCACGCTTGTAGAGCTTTTGGTGGTCGTGGCGATGATCGCGGTCATCATGGGCGCGATTTCGACTTCGTTCTCGGCCGCAAGGTCTCGCGCCAACATACAGAAGGCGACGAGCGAGGTGAAGGTGATCTCCCAGGCGATTCTCGCCTACGAGACGTGGAACGGCGACGAGCTCAAGCCCATGGAAGACGTAGAGGCGAACGGCGACAGCCTTTCGTTCCTGCTCGGGCGCGGCTCGGCAAGCGGCGCCACCGGCACGAGCTCCGGCGGCGAGATACCGGTTCTTCTCATGGCCAAGCTCCAGGGCGGCGGCGCAATGCTCGACCCGTGGGGGATGCCATACAGGGTCACTGTGCGCGCCAATGCGGTCAACGTCAAGTACAACACCGTAAACGGCTCGCTGAACACCGGCTACTACCTGCCCAACCTCTACCGCACCGTGGAGGGCGAAAAATGACGAATCTTTCCGCAAGAAGGGGCAGCGCCCTCCTTATCGTGCTCGGCATGGTAGGCGTAATGGTGATATCCGCCGTCGCGTTTTCGGCGTATATGAGATATTCCCGCCTGCCGTCGAGCTACCTGAGGCGCACTTCGGCTTCCCGCCACCTCGCACACGCCGCGATGGCTGAGGCGATAGACATCATCGACGCCTCGATAGGCGACAACCCTCATCCCGGCGTCGGCCTTGCGGCCACGCTCTATCCGCGCGAGACCGGCAGAAGCGCAATCAGGAACTACTGGCGCGACCATTGCTACATCGGCACAAACGAGCTTGTCTCGTCCGACAAGACCGTCTCGATCCTGACTCTCGAGGCCCTCGCCTACATTCCCCCGGCGCTTGTAAACGAGATTCGCTATTTCTCCCGCCATTCCCCGGCCGCCTCCTGGCAGCGCCTTGGCTACGATTCGGGGCGGTTCGCGTTCTGCGCGATAGACGTCTCCGACCATTTCGACGTGAACAGGGTCCCCGCCGACTACGGGCGCAATTCGTCCGACGGCGGCAAGTTCTCGCTTGCCTTCGCGTTCGAGAACAACGCCCACACCTCCTACACCATAAGCCCGTCGGCGTGGGATTCGTTTATCGAAAACTACGTCGACATCGACGCGCTTCGCATTCCCGGGAAGGCCCCGTCGACGTCGAAGATGCCGTTTGTCTCGCTTGCGGACCTCGGGCTTGCCCTCTACGGCAAGGCAGGCTCCATAGCGAGCGAAGTCTTTCCGTTCATGTCCTATCTCGTCTCCGGCGGCTCCGGGCTTAACGGCATCGAGGACCTTCCGGGCGCCGACATGATAAGGCGCTTCAACGTGATTTCAGACGGGCTTTGCCCCTCGTCGGCAACGAAGAAGAACCAGGAGGGCGACCTTTCGAGTCGCCAGCCGTTCCCGCGGATGAAGAAGGGCAGCGCCAAGACTACGAACAGGGAAGTCCTCACGCTTGTCGACAACGGGACGAGCCGCCTTATCGAAGAGAACATGACCTTGCTCGACATGATCTCGCTCTACGACTATCTCGACGACAACGACCTTCCTGTTTCGCTCGCCCTCCCGACGACGGAGCGCGTTCCGATGGTTTGCGGGCTTCAGACGGCCTTGCAGATGGATTTCACGCCGGAGGTCAACGAAGTGAACGAGCCAGAGGAAAAAGACGTGAACGAAGTCGGTCAGTTCTACTTCAAGACTTCCCACTGCAAGCTGAAGTTCACGGCGGCAGGCGGCTTTTCGGGGATGTACATGTTCCCGTTCCTGCGCGACAAGGACGTTCCCAGCTCCGGCTACACCGCCGAGACTGCGCTTAGGATATGCTTCGGCACGGCTTCGCCGCGCCTCCGCACCGTGTCGGGCTCGGCATATCTCGTCCAGAACGGCAGCGATTTCTCCGCCACCGGAGTGGGCGGCTGCGCGATGCGCCCGAAGGTGCAGTCGGGCAATCTCTCCTGGAGCGACGTAAAGACTCCGGAGGATGCCGTTGAAAAGAAGGATTCCACCGTCAATTTCTCGGAGGTGCGGACGTGGTTCAGCGACAACGACCTTTTCTGGGTCAAGCAGAAGTTCGTCCTCAAGGCAAAAGACGAATTCGGGAACAAGACGTTCGAGGAGGATGTCGGGGCCAAGGAGGCGTGGGTGAATCCGGAATTCCACCCGATCGGGGACGACGGCAAGGGGGACGGCGGCTTCACCGTGGACGTGCTTAAGAAGGGAGGGTCGGTTACGGTCAAGCCGTATATGACCGCCGCCGTGCGCATCACCAAGGGCGGCGACACCCTCGACCTCGTGCCCGCAAGCTACGAGGACGACGTGAAGTACAACGCCGTCAACAGCGACAAGAACATCGCCAACATCGGCGGAAGCACGGATCGGCAACCGATCATCACGTTCAGCGGCAACAAGGAAATAGTCTTTGGCCTCGAGAGCTTCGCCAAGAAGGAGACGGTTACCGTCGCCATACAGCCGACGGATGCGCAGAGCATATTCTGCCCCGATCCCCGCTGGAACTTCGCCCCCGAGAACTTCGTGCGCATAAACCAGCCTCTCGACAAGACGTGGTTTACAGACAGCGCCAACCCCAAGTGCGGGATAGGGGACAATGGCCGCGATCGCGACCTTTTCATGTTCGTCTCCAACCAGGGCTACATGCAGTCCGTCTCCGAGCTTGCATTCCTGCCTCGCACGTCCTACGACCTGGGCGGCGGCAGCACCACCACCGGAAACGCCGCGTTTTCGTTTGACTACGACGACTTCCCGACCGAGGTGGCGAATGCAAAGAACTGGAATCTCATGTGGCGCACCTACAGGCTCTATCCCCAGGGCGGGCTCTCGTCGGATGGCCTCTACAACATCGGGCTTTTTGACGGCGGGCGCGGCTTTAGGATGAATCCATATACTCCGTCGCGGACTGCGCTCCTTTCGGCCCTCGCGAATCCTCCCTACAGCTGGTGGGCTGCGTCCACGAACGACCAGGCCGTCGGGAAGTCTTCGGTCGTCGACGCCGACGCTACGACGTTTAACAGGGACTACGCCTTCAGCGCGATGAACAGCAAGGCGAAGTTCGCGTGGAAGGACATGGAGCTTTTGGCGGACAGCATTGGCGCTGCAATGCGCAGCAACGCCAACGGAGACTGGTGCGCGGGCTACGACTCCCTCGACTGGGCTGGCGATGACGAGCATTTCGCAGGTGTGCAGCTCTCTTCTGAAACATGCGATCTCTACGACGTCGACAGGAAGTTCCTCTACGGATTCTGGCGCGACTGCTTTGCGGCGAAGCAGCAGCTATTCCTTGTATTCGTGCGCGCAGAGCCGATGATGATGGGCGGCGGCGCGGCGGGCCAGGCCCCGCCGCAGCTTGGATCGAGGGCGATGGCGCT
>JBGUVV010000163.1:0-2329 GCA_045220525.1 Kiritimatiellia bacterium | reverse complement strand
GTCTGAAGTGAGGAGAGTTTTTAGATGGCTACGATAGCGATAATTGGTTCCGGGATGATGGGAAGCGCACTGGCGTTTCCCGCCCGCGAGAACGGAAACACGGTGCGGCTCGTGGGCACGCCCCTTGACCGCGAGATCATCGACGGGTGCCGCAGGACGAACCGGCACCCGAAGTTTGCGAAGCACTTTCCGAAGGGCATTCCGCCGTTCCCGGAAGGCTGCGAGTTCTACCAGATCGAGGAGATGGCGGAGGCGTTGAAGGGCGCGGACTTCGTAATCGGCGGCGTGTCGAGCTTCGGCGTCGACTGGTTCGGCGAGGAGGTGCTGCCGAAGCTGCCTCCGGAACTGCCGGTCCTCTCGGTGACGAAGGGTCTCATGGATGTTAAAGCGGGGAACGGGGAATGGGGAACGGGGAACGGGGAGCGAGTTCTTCTTACGTATCCTGAGCTTTGGGAGGCGCGCTTGGCCGAGAAGGGTCTGAAGCGCACGATATGCGCTATTGGCGGTCCTTGCACGAGCTATGAGCTTGTCGCCCACGACCAGACGGAAGTTGCGTTCTGCGGCCGAAACATGGAAGTGCTGCGCATGATGAAGAAGGCGATGGCGACTGACTACTACCATATCTCGCTTTCGACGGACGTCGTCGGCATCGAGAGCGCGGTCGCGCTCAAGAACGGCTACGCGCTCGGCATCGCGCTCACGATCGGCTTGAACCAGAAGGCGTTCGGCCTCGATTCGGAGCTCCACTTCAATTCGCAGGCGGCCGTCTTCGGCCAGGCGGTGAAGGAGATGAAGAGACTTCTCGACATCCAGGGCGCGGGGACGCTCGAGAACCTCTGCGTCGGCGCGGGCGATCTGTACGTCACGGTTTACGGTGGGCGCACTCGCCTTGTCGGCATTCTGCTCGGGCGCGGCATGAACATCGACGAGGCGCGCGAGGAGCTGAAGGGCGTGACCTTGGAGTCGCTTGTCGTCGCCGTGCGCGTCGCGCGGGCGGTGAAGGCCCTTTGCGCGGCTGGCAAGGCCGACGCGGCGGACTTCCCGCTCCTCATGCACATCGACGAGATACTTTCCGACAAGAAGGCGGTTGACATCCCCTGGGAGAAGTTTACGTTCGAAAGTTGAAAAGGTTGAAAGGAGTAAATACGACTATGAAAACGACATGCGTTCTTTTGGCTGCGGCAACCATCGCCACTGCGGCACATACCGCTACAGGGGCGACTTACGACGTTCCGTCCGGCACGACAACGTCTCTCAGCAGCGCGACGGAGACTTCGCGCACGGTGAAGACCGGCGACGGTACGCTTGAGATAATTGGCACGACGTCATTGAAGAGCGTGAAGGTCTCCGCCGGCACGGTGAAGTTCAACGGCGGTTCGGCGTCGATCAGTGATTCGTCTGCCACGGGAACGGGATCTGACAACGCCCTGTTCGCGCAGGACGCGGGCAGCATGATCATCGACGGCGGCGCTACCGTTACGGCGTCGTCCGGCAAATTCGTCATGATCAACAATGGGACATTCCTCGTCACCAATGCGACGTTCGACGCGACTGGCATTAGTGGAGACATTATCAACGCCGATTACGCAAAGAACACGGGGGAGAGTCGCATTGTCATTGCGGATGGCGGTGTGCTGAAAGCCAACATCATACGCCCGAGCGGCACTTATGAATCAAGCCGGAAGGAGACCGTAAGCGTCGATCTGAACCGCGGCGGGAAACTCTATTTAAAGCGGTTCTGGTGCGATTCGGACAAGCACCGCTACGGGCGCATCAATTTCGACGGCGGAACGCTCTACACCACGGAAGCGGCGACTTCGACCCAATCGACATGGCTCTTTCAGGAAGATACCGTCCGCATACCGTGGAAGAACTCGGACATCACGCCGACAGTCCGCGAAGGCGGCTTCCATCTCAACACCGCGGGAGATAACTATGTGCATGTCCCTTTTGTCAGCGGCGCGGCGAAGGATGGCGGCGCACACTTCTCCGGCAGCGGAACGCTGTTCTGGTACACTGGCAACTCCACCTACAACGGCGGCACGTATCTTGAGTCGGACAACAACGCCACGTTGGCGCTGTCGGCGTCGTACGGCGGCGATGCGGCACTTGGCGCAGTCCCCGCGACTCCGCAGACGAACATCTGGGTGACGGGTAAGAAGCACATGCTTTTCAGCGGCAACAACACGACGACGATCCACCGAAACCGCACCGTGTTCATCCCGGATGGCGGGCAGATGCTGCTTGGCTCGCAGGGGCGTCTCGTCATCGGCGGAGAGATCAGGGGCGAGAACGCCGCAGGGCTGGACTACCCGAAGACCCTGCTTGA
>JBGUVV010000162.1:0-3579 GCA_045220525.1 Kiritimatiellia bacterium | reverse complement strand
GGCGAGTATCGCCGCACGTTCTCGGCCGCAAAGTCCACAAAGGCGTTTCTCGTCTTTGACGGCGTGATGGCTTGGCCGGAGGTCTTTTTGAACGGGAAGAAGGTCGGCGGATGGGACTTCGGATACATGTCGTTCCGCTGCGACGTCACGGACGTCCTGAGGGATGGCGAGAACGAGCTTGTCGTGAAGGCCGATACGCGTCCACACCAGTCGCGTTGGTATCCTGGTGGCGGGCTCTACCACGGCGCTCGACTTGAGACGTTCAAAATGGCGGACGCCGACCCGGAGACGGTCGTCATCACAACGGACGTTGTTGCCACGGGAGCGGTCGTCCACTTTGCCTATGAAACTTTTGACGGGCGCAAGGTCGCCTTTGACCGGCACGTCAATGACCCGATCCTTTGGTCGCCGAAGACGCCGCGCCTTTACGAGCAGGAACTGTGCGGGCGCGTCTACCGCTACGGCATCCGCACGGTCGAGTGGACGGCTGACGACGGCCTGCACGTCAACGGCGAGCGCGTGCAGATCAAGGGCGTCAACCTTCATGCGGATCTCGGTCCTCTTGGCATGGCGTTCAACGTGAGCGCGGCGAAGCGGCAGCTTCGCATCATGAAGGACATGGGGGTGAACGCGATCCGCACCTCCCACAACGCGCCCGATCCAAGGTTCCTCGACCTCTGCGACGAGATGGGCTTTCTCGTATGGGACGAGTGCTTCGACAAGTGGGACGAGACGGCCGGACGCAAGCCCGGGCAGGAACTCGAGGAGTTCGTAGTTCGCAACCTTCGACAGCTCGTGAAGCGGGACCGCAACCATCCATCGGTAGTCGTCTGGTCGGTTGCCAACGAAATAGGCCCGGTTCACGGCAAGTACGGCAGGCCAACCGGGATGACACGTGCGAGAAACAGGCTTTTTGTCGAGACGGTGCGAGCAGTCGACCCGACGCGTCCTGTCGCGTCTGGGAATTCGTATGTCGAGCTGATGGAAGACGATACGCTTGTAGATTTCGATGTCGTCGGCTGGAACTACTGCCACTACTATGCGGATTTCCACGCCAAGTTCCCGAAGGTTCCGGTAGTGATGTCCGAGAGTGCGTCTGCGCTTTCCAACTACGGCGCTTATCGCAAGCGCCTTCCGCAGAGCAAGACGGACTTTTCGCTGGAGAGCATGGAATGCGACGGCTTCGACCACCATTCTGCCTGGTGCGGCGACGTCGCCGACATCGAGCTTTACCGCGTATGGAAGGACAAGTACGTTGCCGGTGAATTTGTCTGGACTGGCATCGACTACCTTGGCGAGCCGAATCCCTTCGCCTACGTCGGCGATGCAAATTGCTGGCCAGGCGAGACCCTGGACGAGAGGCTAAAGCCACGCTCTTCGTATTTTGGCGCCGTTGATCTCTGCGGCATCCCGAAGGATCGCTTCTATCTGTATCGGTCGGTATGGAATGATTCCGACGAGACGGTTCATATCCTTCCGCACTGGAACTGGCATGTGGGCGACGTGGTGCCGGTCTTTGTCTATACATCCGGCGACGAGGCAGAACTCTTTCTGAATGGCAAGTCGCTTGGACGCCGTGCGAAGGTGGAGGATCCGAACGTGTCGCTTGACCCTGCGGGGCGTTGGCCGACCAAGTTTCCGGTACCGGAAAACCCATACTACAAGGTTTGCGACAAGTACCGCTTGCGATGGTTCGGCGTGCCATACGAGCCTGGAGAACTCAAGACCGTTGCCTACCGCAGGGGTGAGAAGATCGGCGAGGCAACCGTGCGCACTGCCGGCGCCAAGGCCAAGGTTCGTCTCACGGCCGAGTCGGACATGCTGCCGGCGGATGGTGTCACTTGCGCATGGGTCGAGGTTGATGTCGTTGACGCGAAGGGCGTGCGCGATCCACTTGCGACAGATGAGATCTCGTTCAAGCTGGTCGGTTCTGGCGAGATTGTCGCTGTTGGGAACGGCGATCCAAGGAGCTACAAGTCGTTCAAGGAAGTTTCGTCGCATCCGCTTTACTATGGCAAGTGCGTCGTGGTTGTTTCTCGCAAGGTCGGCTCGGCTGAACCCATTATGCTCACTGCTGGAGCCCCAGGGCTGGAGTCCGCCTCGGTTGTCTTTGGATGCGGCAAGGAACCGTGAAAAGGCGCTCCTCTCGCGTACGGTCGGCACGTGGAAAAGGACTAAATGAAGACAGACAACAGGCTATTCGAAAACCTGAAGGCGGGCAAGACGTCCGTCGGATGCGTCGTTACGTCCAGCGACCTTACGGTAAGCGAGCTTGCTGGAGACTGCGGAATGGACTTCTGTTGGATAGACGCCGAGCATGCACCGCACACTATACAGGACGTACAGCGCCATCTGATCGCACTGCGCGGCACTGGCTGCGCAGGGCTCGTCCGTGTCAGGGCCTGCGAGCCGATGCTTATAAAGCCGTATCTCGACATTGCGCCCGACGGCGTAATCGTGCCAATGGTCAACACTCCCGAACTCGCCGAGGCGGCGGTTGCGGCGTGTAAATATCCTCCAGTCGGCATCAGGGGATGCGGGGTGCGGCGCGCCGTTCGCTATGGTGCGGAGGATTTCTTCGACTACGTGAAGTATTCCGAGAAGTGGCCGCTTGTCATCTGCCAGATCGAGCACATCGACGCCGTGAAGAACCTCGACAAGATTCTCAAGGTGCCGGGCGTCGACTCGTTCTGCATCGGGCCGTGCGATCTCTCTGGCTCGATGGGAGTCTTGAACCAGATGGACGATCCGGAGCTCAACAAGGTAATCGACGAAGTCGCCGCGAAGATAAAGAAGGCCGGCAAGTGGCTCGGTACTGCGGCCGGTGACTTCCCGCGCTGGAAGGCGCGCGGCGTCGACTGGTTCGCCGGCATTAGCGACTGGGGCGCAATGGCGGCTGGCTTCAGGAAGTTCAAGAAGGAATGCGACGAATCCTGACATTTGGCGGCCTCGGAGGGCTTATCTGCGGCATAGACTTCGGCATAATCGCCGTGGCCGTGCCGTATATCCGCTCGCTGCGCCTCTATTCCGATACGCAGATCGGCTGGATTGTCGGCGGCGTTCTCTTTGGCGGTATCCTCGCGTCGGCGTGCGGCGGATTCCTCTGCGACCGCCTCGGGCGACGCGCCGTCATACGCCTGGCGACCGGATGCTTCCTGTCGTCGATTCCAGTCATCTGTCTGTCGGGCAGTTCGTTCCCGCTCATCATGGGTGGACGAATCCTGCAAGGCCTTAGCTGCGGATTTCTTTCCGTCGCGATGCCGATGTACCTGGCGGAGACGTTGCCGCCGGAGCGCCGCGGCAAGGGAACGGCGATTTTCCAGCTGTTTCTGGGAATCGGGCTAGTCCTCGCCGCGCTCGCGGGGGTGGTTCTTGCGAAAACCCTGGGCGCGGCGGATTCCGAACCGTCTCTCGTGCCGGACGCCGCCAAGTCGCTCGCCTGGCGGCTAAATTTCTGGTGGACGCTTCTCCCGGCCGTGTGCCTTGCGGTGAGTTCGTTCACGGTCCCCGAGTCTAGGCTGCAGTCTCAAAACTCACAACTCAAAACTCTCAACTCTCAACTCCAAACACTGCTTCGCC
>JBGUVV010000161.1:0-5849 GCA_045220525.1 Kiritimatiellia bacterium | reverse complement strand
GCCATCCAACAGTCGGCTTCTCCGGCATCAGCCATATCGCTGGCCATGCGCCCTTCTGCCCTTTCAGCTTGCAACGTACCTCAACCTTGCCGTACTTCATCGCAAAGAGGCCCTTCGTCATCACGCCGCCAGTGAGCACGCGCCTTGGGTCTTCGCCAAGGTCGTTGTTCTTTACGCCATAGAGCGTGAGAAGCCCACCTCCGACGGAAACGAGGTCGGCCCTTTCCGACATGTTCCTGTTCCAGTCCGACGTGCCGCTTTCAATACGCGTCCAAAGTTCTTTGTTGAGCGCGTCGCCCTTGAAATCCTCCGTGTACTTGAGCTTCCACGCAACCGCTGCGCCGCGAGGCGCAGCAAGCCCCGCCGCCAGGACGAGTATCGGCAGGATGCTCACTGACGATTCGCCTCGTCAGGCATCTTAAGAGCGCCTGAAAGCTCGCACACGGAACCAAAGCCCTTGCGTTCGCAGTAGTCGGCGATTCCGTCATAGACCTTTGCCACGACGCCAGGGTCGGAAAAGAGCGCCGTGCCGACGGCCACAGCCGTCGCGCCCGCGAGCATGAGCTCTATCGCCCCCGCCGCATCGTAAACGCCGCCCATTGCGAGAATTGGAAGCTTCGTCACCCGCCTTGCGTCGAAGACGGCCTTAACGGCGACCTGATGGACGCAACGTCCGGAAAGCCCGCCCGTCACGTTCCCGAGGACAGGCATCATCGTCTCTATGTCGATCACCATCGCGGGGATCGTGTTGATTAGCGAAAGAGCATCTGCCCCGGCCTCTTCGCAGGCGCGAACATACGGCGCGATAGACGGCACGTTCGGGGCGAGCTTCACGATGAGCGGCAGTTTCGTCGCCGCGCGCACGGCGCCTACGACTTCCGAGAGCACCGCCGGATCCTGGCCGAACGTGTGCCCGCCCGCCTTCACGTTCGGGCAAGATACGTTCATCTCTATCGCATCCACTGAATCAGAGAGCCTGCGGGCGACTTCGGCGTATTCATCGACCGATCCTCCCCAGATGTTTGCGATGAGGGGGACGCCGTAGGGCTCGCGCACCTCGAGGTTGTAGACATCCATCTTGGAGCGGACGAACGCATCGACTCCCGGCCCCTGCAGGCCTATCGCATTGACGAGGCCGCCCGGGACTTCGCAGTGGCGCGGCATCGGGTTTCCGTCCCACGGCCCCAAACGCACTCCCTTGGCCGTCACCGCGCCGAGCTTCGAGTAGTCAACCGCGCCAAGATACTCGGTGCCATAGCCGAACGTGCCGCTCGCGACAACGACTGGCGAGGACATCTTAAGCCCGCCAAGATCCACAGACATGTTCACCATACCAACTCCTCCGCTTTGAAGACAGGCCCGTCGACGCAGCAGCGCGCGTTGCCCGACACGGTCTTCTGTATGCAGGCGTAGCACGCACCGACGCCGCAGACCATGTGACGGTCGGTCGAGATCCACCCAGGTGCGCCAAGCGAGACCGCCCTTTCGGAAACGGCCTTGAGAAGCCCGTCTGGACCGCATGCGAAAAGCGAAAACGCGCCGCCCTCCCTGCGCAAGCGCTCAAGCTCTGCGTCGAGAGGCACAACGGCAAAGCCCTTCACGCCGAAAGACCCGTCGTTGGTGGCGGCGAACACCTTGACGCCGATTGCCTCGAACTTGTCAAGAGCCAACAAATCGCCTTTCGTCCTCCCGCCAACAAAAAGCCTAACGTCGTCAACCTTGCCGACAAGCCTCTTCGCAAGCAGATGGAGCGGCGCGACGCCGTAGCCTCCGCCGACGAGGAGGGCCGATCCGGAGCAT
Organism: Kiritimatiellia bacterium; assembly: GCA_045220525.1. Lineage (GTDB taxonomy): Bacteria > Verrucomicrobiota > Kiritimatiellia > RFP12 > UBA1067 > UBA1067. The sequence goes on along the minus strand of JBGUVV010000161.1, from coordinate 4,049 downwards.
GTCTCGGGGAAGCCATTCCCAAGCGGGCCCTCCACCTCCAGCATCGTCCCCTCCGCCGCGCTGTTGAGCGCCGCGGTGCCGCGGCCTACAGTCTTGTAGAGGACGGATATGCAGCCGTCTTCGGCGTCGAACACGGAAAACGGCCTTCTAAGAGCGCTTCCCTCAAGCGCGGGAACGCGCACATGCACGAACTGCCCGGGCTTGACGGCGGCCGCCATGCGCGGCGCCTCGAAGACTAACAGGCGGTAACCTCCGCCGATCTCCACGTGCTTTGCGATTCTGAAGCTTCCGCTGAACATAGTCATCCTCCGTCATTTTGCGATTCTTGCGTATCCACAAGGCGGCACGGCAAGCCGCGAAAGGCCCTTCGGCACAGGCCGGGAGCCCGCAGGCTCGCCGGACGCGTCGAAAAGCTCCGCCTTCGCGGCGGCGGCGCAGTCAACGACTACGTCCTTGGACATTGTGGCGTTAATCAGAATCACGCGCTTGGAAGTCGCATCGACAGGTATCACGTTGGCGTCCGAATACGTTGCGGCGATTCTTTCCTCCGCGCCCTCCCCCTCTATCCACGTGTAGCCGTTCTCCGCATGGTGCGGAATGAACGAGCCCTTGAGCAGCGCATCGCGGTGGGCCTGCGAAAAGGCGAGCCAGTGGCGCAGGACCTTCGCGTGCTCCGCCTTGAGCTGCGAAAGCACCATCGAATACTGCACAGTGGAGAACATCACGTTCAGGATCTGAAGTGCAACTCCTTCCGGCGTCTCGTCTTTAGACCAAACGAGCATGTCGGAATGGACCGCGAGATCGCCCGAGGTGAGCCTGAGGTCGCATATCCTGCGGCGGTTGGCGCAGGGATCCGCCGGGCAGTCCGCAGCCCTCAGCATGTTGCCGTACTGGAGCATCGCAGGACCGATGTAGTGCTGGCGAAACTCCACGAGCACGTCGGGGTTGATCTTCCTCAGGCGCGCGAGGATTTCCTTCATGAGCTTGTCGACGGCCTCAGGGACTGACCGCACGTCCCGCCCGGCGTATCCGTCGGCAAGCGCCGGGTCTGGCTTGTCGCCGAGCGCGAAACTGTCGATGAAGTCAAGCTTGACGCCGTCGAAGCCCCAGTCCCTGACGACTCTTTCATACGTCTTCACGAGATATTCCCTGACCTCGGGGAACCGAGGGTCAAGCGTGCCAAAGCCGCTGCCCTCGCGCAGGAACTTGCCCTTGAACCTCCCGTATGCCTTTGCTTCGTCGCCCATGAGCGGAACGCCGAGCCACAACATGTACTTGAGCCCCGCGCGGTGGACGGCTTCGACATGCGCCTTCATGTCTGGGAAGCGGGAGGGAACCGGCATCCAGTCGCCGGTAGCCGAATAGAACGTGCGGCTCTCAAGCTTCTGCCATCCGTCGTCGAGGATCATCGTCTTCATGCCGAACGCCGCGGCAAGCGCCGCCTCCCGCTCAAGCTCGGCGGCGTTCACGTCCTGTAGATACGCATACCAAGTGGAATAGAGGGGGTCGCGGGCGGCCTCGGGGACGTGCGCCCTGCGGAAGCCGTTCCTGACTGCGACCCACTCCACGCACTCGCGCAGGGTCTGGGCGAAGCCGAGGCCGCGCCTGTCGAGCATGACGGAGGCGGAATACTCCCTGCGCTTGACCGACGGCTGGCGGAAGAACTCGCACCTGCCAATGATCTCGCATGTCCTGTCGTCGGCATAGAGGCCGAATTCGAGGTAGTCGAACGCCTCGGTGCACGCAAGCGCGACCGGGGATTTTTCGGAAGAGTTGAAGCCGACTGCAACCGGCATGTCCCTCGCAAGCTGCGAAGAGCACTTGGAGTCCCACGGCCACCAGAGCTGCGGCCAGAGGTGACGGCCGTCGTTCTTTGCATCGCAGGAGCTTGTCCAGACGTTCTGGACTCCTGCGCCGGGGACGCGGAAAAGGACGCCGAACTTAGGAGGCATCGCCTCGACGGGAGACGTTATCCTAACCGTCACCACGTCGCGCCCGCCGTCAACCGAAGTCTTAAGGTCGAAAGTCCAGCCGCCCGGCTCGTTGCAGGCGACCGTCGCCGTTCCGGAAAACGCGGTTTCGACAGACGCGACGGTCTTGGCCGTCTCCGCCATGTCGGTGGCGGCGAGCGCGAATGTCGATGCGAGCGACGCGACAAGCGCCGCAATTGACTTTGTGTTCATTGCCTTATCCTTTGCAAGACAGTCTTGAGGCTTCGCCACATGTCCTCCTTGATTTTCCTAACGGCGGGAGTCACTTCCTTGAAGCGAAGTATGTATTCAGGCGAATTCGTAACGAGGACGTCTTGGCCGGCCTTGGACCTTATCCACTTCCCGGGCGCGCCGCCCTTCACCTCGGGGAAAAACTTGCGAAGTGCAAGACCGCCGAGGACTATGTAGACCTTTGCGGGCGGGAGCGGAGGCTCAAGCACAACCGGGGCCTCCGCCTCCGTCTTGCCCATGGCATGCACGATTTTCGAAACCATCTCCGCACCTGTTGGCGAAAGAGGCCTGTCGTGGAGAAAGATGAAATCCTTCCTCTCCTGCTTAGCCGCCCCGTCAGGTCGACGCACGGGCTCTGGACGGGGACGCAATTCCGGAACTGGACGCACCTCAGGAACTGGACGCACCTCAGGAACTGGACGCGCCTCCGCCACAGTGCAAGGAGCCTTTGCCGCGGCCGACGGCCTTGGCAAAGGCTCGTTCATTTCCACGACGCGTACGCCAAGCTCGCGCTCGAGGGCGAGAGCCTCCTCCAGTCCGTCGAGTATGGCGTCGAGCGGCGTCACTTACCGGAGCCGTAGCCGAACGGGTTCTTCTTCTGCCACCTCCAGGCGTCTTCGCACATCTCGTCGATGCCTCGCTCGGCCTTCCATCCGAGCTCCCTCTCCGCGAGGGACGGGTCGGCCCAGCACTCTGCGACGTCGCCGTCGCGACGCGGGCAGATCTTGTAGGGGACAGGGCGCTTGGACGCCTTCTCGAAGGCCTTCACGACCTGCAGCACGCTATACCCATGCCCCGTGCCGAGGTTGTAGATCTTGAGGCCGAGGGACGGATTCTTCTCGATCTTCTCGATCGCCTTGAGATGGCCGAGCGCGAGATCGACGACGTGGATGTAGTCCCTCACCCCAGTTCCGTCCGGCGTCGGGTAGTCGCTGCCGAAGACGTTGAGCTCCGGCCTGCGCCCGATTGCGACCTGCGCGACATACGGAAGGAGGTTGTTCGGAATTCCCGCCGGATCTTCTCCGATAAGCCCTGACTTGTGGGCGCCGATGGGGTTGAAGTACCTGAGGAGTATCACGTTCCACGACGGATCCGCCTTCTGGACGTCCTTGAAGACCTGCTCCATCATGAGCTTCGTCCAGCCATACGGATTCGTGCACCCGGGCGTCGGGAAGTCCTCGCGGATCGGCACGGACTTGGGATCGCCGTAAACCGTGGCCGACGACGAAAAGACGATGTTCTTGCAGCCGTGATCGCCGAGGCACTTGAGAAGAGTGAACGTCCCGCCGAGGTTGTTGCCGTAGTATTTGAGGGGTATCTTAACGGACTCGCCGACGGCCTTAAGTGCCGCGAAGTGGATCGCCGCGTCGAAATGCCCTTCCGCATCCAGTACGCGCGAAAGCCGCTTCTCGTCACGAATGTCGACCTTGTAGAAGACAGGCGTCTTCCCCGTTATGCGCTTGACGCGCGAAAGCGACTTCTTGGAGCTGTTGCACAGGTTGTCGACTACGACTACGTCGTGTCCCGCGTTGAGCAGTTCCACGACTGTGTGGCTTCCTATGAATCCGGCTCCGCCGGTTACGAGGATCTTCATTTTCGTTTTCCTTTCTTCGTGTTTTTCAATGGTCTTTTATCGTTCCCTTAAGCACTGCTATGAACGCCGACTGCGGGACGTTGACATGCCCGAACTCCTTCATGCGGGCCTTGCCGCGCTTCTGCTTTTCGAGCACCTTCATCTTCCGCGTCACGTCGCCGCCGTAGAGCTTCGCAAGGACGTCTTTCCTGAACGGGCGGATGTCCTCGCGGGCGATGATCTCCTTCCCGATG
>JBGUVV010000160.1:0-2823 GCA_045220525.1 Kiritimatiellia bacterium | reverse complement strand
CTACTTCTCCCAGCCGAGCCTCAGCGCAATCGCGTTTATCCTCCGGCGAGTGCCGCAGGACTGCGGGACGACGCCCGCCTTTACGAGCAAGTCAAGCGATTTGCGCAGCTTGAGAAGAACCTCTTTCCTGGCCTCAAGTTCCGCATCCGTCGCGGAATCAAGCCTCTTGTGCATCCCCTCGGCAACGGTTTTCCATGCGTCCTCGTACTCTCCCTCGCGCGCATATCCAATCACCTCGCCGACGGCCATCATGCATTCCGCAGTCGGCACCACGGGCTTGGGTATCTTGGCGAAGAGCTCGGCGGCCGTCCTGCGCCTCAAGGCCATCACCTCGTCGGCGTCGGCCGACATTTCCGAATGCACGAGATTGTCCCACCGCGACGGGATCGGACGATACCAGATGTTGCGGTAATGTACGATGCAGCCGTGGTCCTGGAGCATCAGGGGCATCTTCGAGTCGTGCGGGGCGAGCGGACGGCGCTTTAGATGCGTCGTAAGGCCCTCCATCTCCCAGTGGTCCTGGACAAGCACCCCGTTGAAGAAGAGAGTGACGCTGCCCGGGTGGACGAGGTTCGAGCCCTTCCACACCGGCTGGTGGAATACTATGTCGTAAGTCTGCCACTCGCCAGGCCTCCTCGCAGGGTTGACCATCGGAGGGTTCTCCGCATAGACAGCTCCTGCCTGCCCGTCAGTGTAGTTGTCGACAAACCCCTCGCGGCCTGTAAGCTCCCGCGAAGTGAAATACGACTCAAGGACCTGTATCTCGTAGCTGCTCATCAGGAAGATGCCCGAGTTGCCGCGCATCTGCGGGCCCCTTCCACCGTCAGTTACATCCTTCTCATGGCGGAATTCAATGTGCAGCTGGCAGTCCCCGAACTTGTCGCGGGTGTAGATGCCGCCTCCGTTCACATACCCTGGCACGCAATAGAAGTCTCCCTCGTCGCCGAGACGCCACTTGGTCGGGTTGCCGTCCTTGTCGCACCAGTGGGCGTCGAAGGACGCCTTGGTCCCGTCGAAAAGGACGACGGCATCGGATGGGACGCCCGTCTTCGCATAGGCGGCGGGCTCTACCTTGACGGGCTTGGGGCGGTTCCAGTCGTGGACCGCCCATGCATGGCGGCTGTCAGGAAGGTCCCCGTATATCGCCGCCGAAACGACTGTCGGCAGCACGAACGCCGCCGCAGCTGAAAAAGATTTAATGCCTTTCATCGTGCGTTTCTCCATTGGCCCCTGTTGCTTCAAGTTTATCAGTCAAGTAGTATAGCAAATGTCGGCGCGGAAATCAAAATCACACCGACAAGGTCCTACGGGACGGCGCGCTCCGGACTGCCGAGGTATTTCGTGAAGAAGTCCGCGTAGGCGTCAAGGCTCGAGAAAGAGCCCCATTCGCGCACAGAGTGAGGCTCGCCGGCGTCGGCGGTCGCAATGACAATCGGGACGTCAAGCTGCGCATAGTAGGAGGCGTCCGTGGCGGCGCTCATCTTCCCCTCGCGCACTCCGCCCGGGATTTCGCCGTTCATCGCCTTCAGCAGCGCGGCGATTTCAGGATCGTCCGGCTTGTTCTCGACGGGCCTGCGGCCGGGCCTCGCGACCACCTCCACGCCATATGGCTTGCCAGCCGCCTTGAGCGCGGCGACGGCCCTGTTGTACTCTGCCATGGTCGTGTAGCGGCAGGAAAAGTGCATAGTCGCCGAGTCGGACACTACGTTATTCACCTTGCTCGCCGAGAGAACCGTCGGGGAAAGGACGGTACGCCAGTGTTCGTTCGGGTCTGCGTCCGGATCCCACGACTCCTTGAACTTGAGATACGCCGCGCAGAGCTTAGGGACGGGATTGTCGAGCGCCCAGGGCCGAGACGAATGGCCGCCCTTGCCATGCGCGATGAAGTCGATGTGCGCATGGCCCTTCTCCGCCGTGAAAAGCTGGCCCGGCTCCTCGCCCGCCGTGTCGCCGACGATCACGAGCTTTTTCGGGAGATAGCCACGGTCTATCATCATCTGCGGAGTCCCGGTTCCGCTCCCGCCTCCTTCTTCGTCGGTGGCGAGGAAGAGCGCGACGGAAGACTTGCCAACGAGGTTGGCGACCACCTGCGCCATCATGACTGCGTTGCCCTTCGTGTCGCAAGCGCCGCGAGCGAAGAACTTGTCGCCGTCAACGCGCATCTTGTACATGTCGTCGGGCGCAGGGACGACGTCGAGATGGGAGACGAAAAGGTAGTCGTGCCTCTTCCCGGGCGTAGTCGCCGCGTAGAGGCCCACCATGCCGGCCTCGTTTGTCTCTATGGTGCAGTATGCCCCTCGTGCGGCAAGCCAGTCGCGGGTAAAGTCAACGGCCCTCAATATCTCGGCGCGGCTCCCCGTCTGGCTTGGAATCTCAAGCAGATCCTTGAGAAATCCGCGGTCGATCCCGCCATCTGTCGCTTCCGGAGGAAGCTCGTGGTTGCGGAGGCGGCGGAGCGCCTTCTCGCCTGTAACGGCGCCGGGGGGAAGTTCGCCTGCATGCGGCCTGAACGAAATATACGGGTTTTCGCACGGCCTGCCCACGGCGACGTGAACTACGGACTGCGCCGGTGCCTCGCCCATCTCGTAAATCAGGGATTCAAGGGTCGTGTTGCGGCAGATCGGCTGGAAGTCCCTCTCGTTGTTCACGGGATGCCTCGGGTTTATCTCCCACGGAGTGCCCTCGTAGTCCGACGAGAGGGCGCGCTTTAGGTCTTCGACAGAGACCTTGTGCGCAGGCTTCACGGAGAACGGATACTCCGCGCCCGGCTCGACGTCCACCCCGGTGGCGGCCTTGTATGCGCCCTGCCAGCGGTGGAGGTTG
>JBGUVV010000159.1:0-2397 GCA_045220525.1 Kiritimatiellia bacterium | reverse complement strand
GTCGTTCGCCTTGAGTTCCTTGAATAGAGGAGTCCCCGGATACGGGATCGTAAGAGTGCACTGGAGGGTCTTCGCCCAGCCCTTCGCAAGGAGCCGCCGCGCCAGCGCGACGGTGTTCGCGATTTCGGCCGGTCCCTCCCATGCATGGCCGAACATGAAGGTGACATGCACGTCAAGCCCAGCCTCGGTAGCCCATCTCGCGCCCTTCTCGACGTCTTCCACCTTGAGGGCCTTGACGAACCTGTCGAGAGTCGCCTGGTTCGCCGACTCCACTCCGAAGAGGACGAACTGGAAGCCCGCCTTCCTCATGAGGCGGTAGTCTTCGGGGCCGAGCCGCCCAAAGCGCATGTTGCAGTCGAGCCGCACTTTTTTAGGCAGTCCGCGCCGAATCATCTCGTTGCAGAACGTCGTAAGCCATTCTCCCACCGGGAAGGAGCCGGAATCGTCCATGATCTCCTTGACGTGGTATTTCTCGACGAGCATCTCTATCTCGTTCACGACGTCGATGGGATCGCGCGTGCGGTACTTGGGGTAGAGGGTCGTCCACGAGCAGAAAGTGCATTTCCCGTGCCAGCAGTCGCGGCCCGACATGATGTAGGTGCCGGGCGTGCGGCGAAAATTCCCGTTGCGCTTCGCGTAGAGCTCCCAGTGGACGAGATCCCTGTCGATCCACGGCAAGTCCCTCAGGCTCTCCCGGAGGGCGAACGGGCGAATGCCGCGAGGGCATCCGTCGGCGATGAAATCCAAAAGCCCGCAGTCCCAGTCGCCGCCGGGCAGGACAGCCCAGACGCCGGGCTTGGAGGCGGACTCGTCGGGAAGCGCCGTCACATGGTCGCCGACCATGACGATGCGAGGCGCTTCCGCGGCCCCTCCAGCCGAAGCCTTGGCGAGAAAGCCCTCGATCCACGCCCAATGGCGCTTCACGACGGGGGTCTTCGTCTCTATGACGACTATGTCGGGGCGGAAACCAAGGAGCCTCGAGTCGAACTCCCCGGGCTCCATTTCCGCCGCGATGCCGTCAATGAAAAGAACCTCGTGCCCGGCCTTCTTCAACATCGTCGCCGCAGTCGCGGGCACGACAGGGAAGATGTAGGTCGGGCGCGAAAACCACTGGAACTGGCGGTTCTGCGTGAGGAGCGCGACCCCATTCCCGCTTACGAGGGGAGGATAGGCTATCGCGACTCTCATTCTTCAATCACCACTTATACCCAATGCCGAGGATGTAGCGGACATCGCTCTTCTTGCGGTTGGCGGCGGGCATGGAGTTGAAATCCCACTCGATCTTCGCAAGGAAGTCGAAGTCGTATATGAGCTTCGTGGTGAATCCGACATCCGCCCTCACGAGATATTTGTCGTGGTCGTCGATGTCAGGCAGGTATTCGAGGTTGTGGAAGGCGTTCAGGCCCTCGTTCCATTTCGGGACATAGAGGAGGTGGTGGGCGTAGCGAACCGCCGCAAAGCCGTCCTTCTTCGCGTCGCTCTCGAACCTGTATTCTTCCTTCACCCAGTTCGCGCCAAGTTCCTGGTTGAAGCTCCACTTGCCCGTCGACTCGAAGACGTGCCCGTCAAGCCACTGGTAGCCAATACCGACGCCGATGCGATAGCGGGCGTTAAGGAACTGGAGGGTGTCGCGGTCGTAGCGGAGGTTCTCGTAGCTGTAGAAGGCGGTCGACCAGAAATGGTCATGCTGCAGCTCCGCCTCCCAGCGGTCGGTCGACTTCTCGGGATAGACGTCCGCAGAGCCTTTCTCGCTGTAGTAATACCCCAAGTCGCCGTTGAAGCGGTCGCGCTCCCAGCGGCGGTTCAGGTTCGCCAAGAAGCTCCACGAGTTCTCGACCGTGTTTCCGCGAGCGGCGAGGAACGCGCCGCGGATGCTGCCGTGCCACATCTCGACCGCCGGATCAATTTCCTTAACAGCGGCCATGTCGAGGGGCTTTTCGTCGGTCACGAGGACCCACGCGCCCTTGTCGACGGCAAGGGCCTTGGTCTCGCGGCTATCATCGTTGTAGCGGATGACGTGGTTTCCAGCGTCTTCAAGCCGCTCGATGTTGGCGATCTTGATCTTTACCTCCCCAAGGTCGTCAGAGACGAACGTAAGCTCCCCGTTCGAGGCCCCTGCGGCCTTTCCCGTCAGAAACGAGCCTGACTTGAGAAGCACCTTGTCTGCGAGCGCGCACGACGCGCAAAGCGCCGCCGCGACCACTATCGTTGTTTTCATTTCGATTCTCCTTTATTGCTGTTGTCCTTGTCTTTCATAAACGGCATATAGGCTCCAAGTCCGAAAGGCGATGGCGACTTTGCGTCGGGCAGGGGATCCTTCGCCTGCTCGTCGAGCGGACGCATGTCAAGGGAGTCGATGCCCTCGATGTTGCGCTGCTCGCGGTCGCCGGGCTCCAG
>JBGUVV010000158.1:0-6679 GCA_045220525.1 Kiritimatiellia bacterium | reverse complement strand
TCCGTCGGCGGCATGTCCTCGCCGCTGATCCTCGGCTTCCTCATCGGGAACGAGATTGCGAAGGCAAACGTGCTGGACGCGCTTCCGGTGCAGATCGCCGCGCTCGCGTTCTTCGTGTTCGGCTTCGTCGTCATCTTCCGGGCGCAGATACCCGAGCCGCATCTGGAGCCGAACGCGCCTTCGCCTTGGCGCGACGTCTGGGCGTGCTTCAGGTTCCGGCATTTTGCGCTCGGGGCGCTTGCGATGTTCCTGTTCGAGCCTGTCGAGTGCGGAATCTGCAACATGGTGAACCTCTACCTTACGGCGGAGGGCACCCCGGCATACGCTGGCGCAGTCGTCGGCGGCGCGATGGTCTCCGCCTACTGCGCCCTCATGATGGTGGGGCGGTTCGGCGCTGGCCTCTTCGGGCGGCGCGTCTCGCCGCGCACGATGGTCGGCGTGGCGGCAGCCGTCGCGATAGTGCTCCTTGCATCTGCCGCGACAGTTCCGTTCGTCAAGGTCGCCGTGCCGTTTGTGTCCGTGGAGCTGCCCGTCTCGGCGCTTCTCATGGTCGCGTGCGGTCTTTGCATCTCCGTGATGTTCGGCGGAATCTTCAACTTGGCGACAGAGGGGCTTGGCCGTCTCGTGCCGGTCGCATCCGGCATTACTATGTCGCTCGTCTCGGGCGGTGCGCTCCTTGCCGTCGTCGGCGTAGTCACCGACCGCTTCGGGATCCTTTCGAGCTGCTGGGTGTTTGCGGCGTTCCTCGGCTACATCCTCTTCTTCGCCGTCGCAGGTTCGCGCGCAAAAGCCGTGTCGGCGGCGGTGGCAGTGGCAACGGTCTTCTTCGCCGCGTCAGACTCTCATGCGTCGGCGCTTGATTCCGGCTGGATCGACGTGACGCCGCAGAACGGCGTATGGGACGAATACTACCGGCGGACGGACGACCCGGCCAACTGCTCGTTCCGTTTTCGCGTCTCGCGCTACGCCGATTCGCTCGGCGTGGAGGCGTTCGTGCGCGACGACAAGGTTGTTGTCGACGACTCACCGGCTGGCAGTATTTCCTGCGCGACGTGGAAGGACGACTGCCTTGAGGTCTTCTTCGACGGCGACAACGACCGCAACCCTAATACGCGCGGGCCGGAATACGAGACAAACCCTACGCCGTGCAACGCGGGCGGCGAATACGCAATCGCCGCCAACGGCGCGACGCAGAGCGACTACGCCTCGGCGAAGAAGTGCTTTGGCAAACTGTGGGGCGGCGTAGCCGAGCCGTGGGAAGAAGGCGGCCGTCGCGTCGGCACGCACTATCGCCTCTGGTTCCGCTACGAGTGCCTTGGGAGACCCACTCCGCGCCCCGACGAGGACGTCTCGTTCGGGTTCACGATATGCGTCCACGACGATGACGACGGAGGCGCGAACGACCTTGCGCTCTACTGGAAGGGGAACCCGAAGATTCCGTATGCGGACGAATCGGCGTTTGGCTCGTTCACTTTCAAGGGGTGCCGCGCAGATGCGCTGGACGCGCTTATTCCCGTTGACTGGGCTCACCTGCCGCCGGAGGAAGGCGTGGCGGGTCTCCGCCAGCTGCATGGTCTCGGGTTCAGGCGCTTTGTTCTCATCGCCCCGTGGACCAAGCGCTACTGCGGCCGCGCCGACGTCGCCGCATATGAGCAGGCCGGGCGCGACATTGCGTATGCGAAGGATGCGATGAAGGACCTTCCAGACGTGGAGATCGGCTGGTGGCTCGCGCCGTCGATGGGGAGCTCGCGCGACTTCCCGGGGCAGCGCGTGATGGACTGCGACGGCAACGTGACGTTTGCCTCGTGCCCGCTTTCGGACGAATTCGCCGATGCGCTTTGCGCGCGCGTCGAGGCGTGCGTAAGGATTGCGCACCCAGCCGTCATGTTCGTGGAGGACGACTACACACTCTGCAACCACGGCGGCATGAACAAGATGAAGGGATGCTTCTGCCCGCTTCACCTCGCAGAATACGCAAAGCGCACGGGGCGCGCGTACACGGCGAAGGAAATCGCCGCGATGTTCAGGAATCCGACTGCCGACAACGCCGCGAATCGCAAGGCGTTCGCCGACCTCTCGCGCGACTCGCTTGCGCGCCTTGCCTCTCGGATACGCGCGGCAATCGACCGCGTCGATCCGACGATTCGCGTGTGCCTTTGCCAGAGCGGGTTCGTCGATGTTGACGGCGACTCGACGGAGACCGTCGCCCGCGCGTTTGCAGGCGGGACGCGCCCGATGGTCCGCATCTTCGGCGCTGGCTACTACGCCGAGACGCCGGCGAAGCTGCCGGTTGAAGTCGCCCACACGGTGTGGAGCGCGCAGCACATCTCTCCAGACGTCGAGCTCATACACGAGACTGATCCATACCCGCATACGCGCTTCTACAACTCGTCGCTTTACCTCATCTCAGAGCTTTCCGCCGCGGTCATGGCCGGGGTCGATGGTTCCTACTACTACTGCACGCAGTACCAAGACGACCCGCTTGGGGACCCGGGGTACGCGCTCAAGTTCAAGGAGGAGTCCCGCCGTCTTGAGGAGGTTCGCTGCATAAGGGCTACGATGCGTCCGTGTGGCGTTCGCGTTTGCTACAATCCGGCAGAGGTCTATATGTTCCGCGAGACCGAGAAGGGGTCTGCCGTCGGGATGCTCCCAGTAGGGGCCTATTTCCTCTCGAAGATGGGACTTCCGATGACGACGGCGGAAGACGCTTCCGCGGCGCTTCTCGCAGGGTCAGCCCCCAATGGGCTTTCCAATGCGGAGATAGAGCGCATCCTCTCGGGCGGAGTCCTCATAGACGCCGAGGCGGCGGTGCTGCTTGCCGCACGTGGCTTCGGCGACCTCATGGGCTGCGATGCAGTAGAGCAGCCATCGGACATGTTCTACGAATATGAGATGGTGCTTCCCGCCGCCGGCTGCCGCTCGCGCGGGCGCAGGCTCTACAACAGGCGGTATGAGTCGAAGCCGATTATTGGGTGGACGCCGAAGAAGAGCGTCACGGCGAAGCTGACGCCCAAGCCTGGCGCGGAGGAGCTTTCTGCGCTTTTTGACATCGACGGGCGGAAGGTCGCGCCAGCTACGCTCTTTTTCAAGAACGCGAAGGGCGGGCGAGTCGGCGTGATGAGCAGGTCGCTCGATACTCAGCCGCATCCGTCGATCTACTCGGAGAGGAAGCAGGAGCTCATCTCCATACTCTTCGCTCGCCTTTCGCAGGGAACGCTTGACGTTTGCGCTCCGGCGACGCCCGGCACGTGGATTCTTGCGGCGCGCAACGACCGTGAACTTCTGGTGATGGCGGAGAACCTGTGCGGAGAGCCGAGGAACGATTTCGTCTTGAGGTTCTCGCCCGAGTGGAATGGCGCGACCGTAAGCCGCATCGCGGCAGACGGTTCGCGCGAGCCTATCGGCGCGGCATCTTCCGAAGTTCGCCTTCCGCCAGGGATCCTCCCGCCGACGACGCCCATGTTTTTCGTGGTCACTCGGTAGTTGTCTAAAGACAAGAAAGGATACAGGCAATGATGAAAACAGGATATGCAATGGGCGTTATGGTCCTCGGCCTTGCCGTTTCGCTCGCCGCCTATGCCGAGATGCCCAAAGAGGTGAAGCTCGGCAGCGAAAAGTTCCGAGGGCACATCCAGGGCGTGTGCACCGACGGGACGAACATCTACTGGTCGATGACGTACGATCTCGTGAAGACCGACCGAACAGGAAGGGAACTCGCGAGATTCAGCGACAAGTTCCACATGGGCGACCTCTGCTGGCATCGCGGCAGGGTGTACGTCGGCGTGAACCGCATGGCGGAGAAGGGAGTCCGGCGCGGCGACGAGGTCTGGGTGTTCGAGCCCGAGAGTCTCGAGCGCGTCAAGATCTACCCCACGCCGCAGACTGTCTGGTGCAACAACGGGCTCGAATGGTATGGCGGCAGGTTCTGGATCGTCTCCTGCGCCCCGACCTACAGCAGGTACAACTACGTCTTCGAGTACACGGAGGACTTCAAGTTCGTGCAGTGCCGTCCAATAGAGAGCGGATGGACCATGCTCGGCGTCCAGACCATCTGCCTGCGGGGCGATAAGATGCTCTTCGGCTGCTATGGCAACAGCCGGGATACTGTCATGCCGCACAAGTCGTGCACTTTCGCCGTCGATGTTAAGGACCTTGCGCGCAGGTCGGACAACGCCGAGTACCCATTTGTCGTTCCGATTACCGCGAGAGTCGAGTCGATGTCTGCCGAGGGGATGTTCGTCGTCGACGGCGGGATATGGACCGCACACGGAATTACCTGCGGCCAAAAGAATTCCGACGGTTCCGAGAACAAGCATGTAGGCCGCGAGTTCGGTGCACGCATCTTGCGGAACGCGGACCTGGAGCGCAAGCTGGACGCCGCGCCGTAGAATCTGTTGCCGAAAGATACATAAGCTTTTTGCCTATGTTTCGTAGGCCTCTCTGCTATAATCTTTAGTGATGGTAAAAGGAGACAACTGTAACATGAACAAGAAATTGAATCTTAGGAATGCTCTTGCATTGACAGCTATTGCCGCGATAGGTGCGGCAATCTCCGCGAAGGCCGCCGACGCGCCGCAGTACGAGCGAGGCGTGGACGGCAAGGACCATGCGGTTCTCTACCAGAAGTCGGGAGGAATGAACTTCACCGCGACTTCGTGGGATTACGCGCGCGAAGACACTGCCCACAACAGGGCCTGGATTTCCGATGCCATCGCTGTACTGACTGAAGGCAATGTCAGCTGGGGATCGGGGATGGATACCGAAGCCTACGCCATCCGTCCTGAACAGACCAGTTTCTTCTTTTTCGGCGCATTTGCGACGGCGAGTCTTCGTCTGGGTGCCGGCGGCATTGAGTTCGCGAATTCCGGCGCTTCTATGGAGACACGTTTCAAGTCGTCGAACACCTTCCACCTGACTGCCTCGCAGACATGGAAGGCGGCGGAAGGTAAGACCGCGACACTGCGGTTTAATTGGAACAAAAATAGCTATCTCAGCGACACCCCATTCGTTCTTACAGCCGAAGACGACATCACGCTTTCGATCGCTGGTGGATTGACGGTGGATATGAACCAGTCCGCAGCCTTTCAGAAGGTCGACGTCAATGTCACGTCGCCGGCGAAGATATTGCTTTCGGCGATCACGAATGCGAACGGCGTGCTTCAGGGCGGAAGCCTTAACGCAAGGACGCTGACGAGCGACGGCGCCTCCATTCAGGCGAAGTCCCTGACGGGTGCTCCCTGCCGCATCGCCTCAAGCGTTGTCCTCAAGAACAATGCAATTCTGGCAATCAACTACGACATTGCCGCAGGCACAACGATGACGGACGGGCAGGCTCTTGACGATGTCGCTGACGCGATTTCCGCTGCTGCAGGCACGGGCATCGTGAAAGGCTCCGTCGCGCCGTCCGAGTCGGCCTTCCCCGTATCCGCGGCCTCGGGGGCGACGCTCTCGCTGCGGGCCGCGTGGCGCGGGTCGCCGAGTTTCGCCCTGTCTGGCGCGGGCACGATTGAGTTCGACGGCAGCGGTGATGCGCCGAACATCGCCTCGGCTGATGGGTTTACGGGTACGCTCGTCCTCAAGCAGTCCTGCACGTTCTCGCCGGGGGTCCTCGAAAGTTTCGGCGGCTCGATCATCTACCGTGTCAACGCGACGATTGCGGGCCATTATCCGACGCCGGTCGATTTCTCGCACATATCTGTCGAGAATGGCGCGAAGCTGACGCTCAACTGGTATTCGCCGAACGCCCCGGTCAGCTACACAGGTGGAATGACGGTGGCGACGGGCTTGGGAACAGGCGTCACGACCGACGACCTGACGGTTTCCTATCGGCAGGAAGCAGGTGACAAGACATATCCCGCCTCCTTGGGTGTTGACGTCGCAGTTGTCGATGGAACGCTCTCTACGACGCCGTCTCTACCGCGTCCACAGCTCACCTATCAGGGAACGTATTTCGACAACAGCAGCAACTACTGGAAAAACGAGTCTGGCGTGACGGTTGGATGGACAGACGGCGCCATTGCTGTGTTGTCTGGTCTGAACGGCCGCATCATCAACGGCACATTCTCCCCCTATCAGCTTTTCATGCCTTCGACGGCGCCGGCACAGGGCGGTTTCATAGCCGGGCCCTCTTCAGGGGACAATGTCTCTCGGCTGCATCTCGGCGCCGGCGGCCTTGACCTTTACAAGAATGGCCCGACGCTGTGGAATCTTATGGAGTTCCGCCTGACCGCGCCGCAGGTCTGGTGCCATACGAACTCTGACGCAGCAGTCACCTTTACTATCGGAAATTACGATGCAGCCAACCACTTTCCCTTGCTGACGACGGCCGACCCAAACTGCGATCTGACGATTCTCGGGTCGCTTGTCGTCTATCTGAACGCGAAGGGCGATTTCCGTTCCTCCGACGTAACCCTCGACGGCACGAAGGCAAACAACGCCGCGAAGCTGTTTCTCGACAGCGTCAAGTCGGCGTCGTCAACTGCAAACAACATCACGCTCAATGCCAAGACGTTGACAATCAAGGGCCACTCCGTCCTGACCGTCAATTCTGACGACCGCGTGGAGGGCGGCTGGACAATCGCCAAGGACCTCGTTCTTGTCTCGAACGCCAACGGCACGCCAGAAGTCAATTTCGGGACTGACGCCAACAATGCGGTGATGGGCCTCGATGTCGCGACGA
>JBGUVV010000157.1:0-5615 GCA_045220525.1 Kiritimatiellia bacterium | reverse complement strand
CCGCGCGACGTGCATGCGCTACGTCTACCTTAACCCGGTGCGGGCCGGAATCGTGACCCGTGCCGCCGACTACGCCTGGGGCTGGATCGCAGCGCCAGATGAGACTTTCGCGGGGTCTGTCCCCGAGGGGAGGCTGGGGAGGCGGGTGGCGCAGATAGGGGGAGGGAAGATATTCGGGAGCATGGTCTTCGTGGTGGCGACGGCGTTCGCGCTTGGGAGCTGCTTCCGAAGCCGGAGCGTTCCCGCGCGGGCGGTGGAGGAGCTTGGCTTCGCGACGCACGGATGGAGGCTCGCGAAGGAGGTCGCGGCATGAGACGACGCACAAGACCGCTGCAAAAAGGCTCTTTTGTGGGGTCTGGTACGCCGAGCAAAACTTGGCTGGACTAGCAGAATGGTGCGCCACAAAGGAGTCTGCACTGTAAAGAAGTCGGCATACAGTTAGGAAGGCGGGGCGTGCAGAGATGCACCGCAAAAAGGCGAAAGCCTTTCGGAGGGAACCTCGCCGAAGGCGATCCGAAGGACGCGCGAGCGGGTGCGCGACCGATGTGCGCGAGTCTCGCCGGACGAACGGATAAGCGACAACGCAAGTGAACCTCTCTCGTGAAGTCTCGTTACTTAAATCCCGAGTGGCCAGTGTTCTGACATCATGAAGCCAACAGGATTCCGCCGTGAACCCCGGCGTGCGGCGGCCTAGATAAGGCCAAGCGAGAGGGCGAGGGAGGTGGCTTCCGTCCGGGAGGAGGCGCCGAGGCGTTCGAAGACGATCGCGAGGTGGGCCTTTACGCCGTGGCGTGTGATGCCTATTTGCTCGGCGATTTCGTCGTTGTTGAAGCCCTTTGCCACGAGCCGCAGTATCTCCCTTTGACGGTCGGAAATCGCAGGTTCAACCTTTCGTTCGGCGAGTGTGTCGGCGATTTCCTGCGAGATGAACCTCTCTCCGCGCGTGGTCGTGCGAATGGCGTTTATCAATGTCTCGCTTGAAGAGTCCTTGACAACCGCGCTCAATACGCCCGCGTCGAGCGCGGTTTTCACCTCGGCGGCGGTTGCGAACGACGTGAGAAGCAGAATCTTGGCATTGGGGTCCGCGGCAAGGATCTCCGCCGCGGCCGTCGCGCCGTCTTTCACAGGCATCCTGAGGTCGAGTATGATCAGGTCCGGCTTAAGTTCCCGGGCGCGGCGGACGGCGTCCGCGCCGTTCTCGGCTTCCGCGACAATCCTCATGTCGTCTTCGCGGTCGATTAGCCGTGCGAGTCCTTCGCGGACAATCTGGTGGTCGTCCGCGAACAGTATTTTCGTCTTTGTACGGGGTGGCTTCATGTCATGTCCTGCTGTCTTCGAGCGTGACGGAGATCTCGGTTCCGTCGCCGGGCGCGCTTGTGATGGAGACCGATCCGTTGAACGCTTTAGCCCGCTCGCGCATTCCGAGAAGGCCGAAGTGTCCGTCGGCCGAGCCTTTGGCCTTGTCAGGGTTGAAGCCCCGTCCGTCATCTACGATGGAAAAGGAGAGCCTTCGCCCGGAGAGCTCGCCGGAGATGGCGATCGTCTGCGCGTGGCCGTGGCGGACGGCGTTGACCGTTGCTTCGCGCATGATCGAAAGCGCGGCATGGCGCAGCGCCTCCGACATTTTTGCGGAAGGGATGTCGAAGTCGATGGTGGCGGCCGTTCCGCCGAGGTGGGGGGCGAGCGTTTCGCGAACGGCCTCTTGGAAGTCAGAGGCGTCGAGCGCGCGGCTCCTGAGGTCCCAGAGGCAGCATCTGAGCTCCCTGCGGCACGAGGCGAGGATGCGCTTCGCCGCGCCCGTCTCGCCTGCGTCGAGCTGCATCGACGCTCCTGTGAGTATTTGCGAGATGGAGTCGTGTATTTCCGCGGCGAGGCGCGTGCGCTCAGAGGCCTTAAGCTCCGCGAGCGCGCTTGCCGTACGTTCGCGGAAGAGTTCGCGTCCGCGCCTTTCTGAAAGCCGGTGAAGCATCCGGTTCCACACGAGGCTGCCAGCGAGGACGAGGAGGAGAACAGCGACTACAGCTGAAAGACGTCCCGGCGTCCACCACGGGGGATGGGACAGGATTTCAAAGTCGTCGGGGCGATCCATCACTACACGGATGCCGCCGAGCCGTGCTCCGGTTGAAAGGGTAGTCCAGTTCTCGGAGTCAAGCACGCATGTTCCTGTCACACGGACGCGGCAGCCTTTTTCGATTTCCTCGGCCGTCTCCGGAACGGAGGAGAAGTCGATTTCGAGCAGGTGCCCCGCGATGGAGAGGAGAAACGCGCCGTTGTCGCGCTGGACTTCGCCGAAGTCGGAGACCATCCCGCAGAGCCTGACGCGGCGGCCCTGCAGGGCGCTTTTACCGAGGAAGTCGTCTGAAAGCCGGTTTGCGACATCGCGTTCGCTCAGTGTCATTGAAGTTGGCTCGACGAATGCGTCACCGTTTGATGGCCGGAGGATGGCGCGAGAGAGGCGAAGAGTGAACCCGTCCGTGGAAGGGTAGCCGATGACCTCGGCGCTTTCGCCGCGCGGCAGTGAGACGTGGTCGATTGCCGTGACGACGGCGATGCGGTCGTCACGGAGCCTCAGCAGCATGTTGCGGCCCTGCCATTTGGTGATGATGCATCCGTCGGCCTTGTGACGTCCGAGGCGCGAAATCGTCTCCGGCGCGAGACGGTGAAGCGATGAAACCGGCGGAGCTATGGCGAAGGGGTCGTCGGGCGGCGGTTTGAGGATCTTGATGTTGTCTCTGCCTGCGACCATGAACCTTCGCTCGTCGAGGAATCTGTACGAGCAGTTGTTGGGATCGGGGAAGCCGTCCAGCAGCACCGACGACCCGATCAGCGCCTCAAGCTCTTTCAGACTTGCGCCGCGCACGGGGATCGGCGCGTAGTACTGCCGTCCGCCGCCGATTATCGAGAGATAGTTCCAGCAGGGATCAGACCCGCTCGGCTCGATGTCGCGTATTTCCCCGGCAAGCAGCGCCCGGCGGAAGTCGTGCCGCCCGCCCATGATGTCCGCAGCGCTGCCTTTGACGGGGTCTTGAGGCGCGGTGTGCCCGAGAATCTCGATCCGGTGGAACTCCGGCATGATGCTGTCGGCCCCCTTGGGGACGATGGAGCCATCGAGCCGGACCCGGTCGCCCGGGCGAGGGGGATCGGACTTTATGGGGCCGATGACATCGACGCCCGATGTCTCGCCTTCCATCAGAAGGTGGTAGAGGTTTTCATGGAAGCCTATGACGTACGAAACGGTGCCGGTGACGCAGAAACCCGCACATCGGTCCAAAGCGTCGGCCTTGACGGCTTCGGCGAGGTCGTCAATCAGCGTCAGGACTGCGGAGAGGAGCGCAAATGCGAACAACATGCAGTGCGTATTATACAATAAATCCCGCAGTCATGCCGAGTAGCCATTTGGCTACTATGCCGGACGCGGCGCATTTGATACAATGCGTGTATGAATTTCAAGCATCTGTAAAGAAAGGAAAACGAAAATGGCACGAAAATACTGCAAAGAAGTGCTGTCGTTCGCGGCGTCGGTGATGTCGTTTGCGCTCTTGGCCGATGCGCAAGCGGCAAAGGAGGCAAGGAGATTCGCCACCGGCGGCGAGGTGACGAGTTTCCGATACACCGATGCATCTGGCATTGGCTGCACGGTGTTTCTCCATACGTTCACGAACACCGCCGCTGCTGCGGAGTTCAGGAACACTTCCGGCAAGACGTTCCCCGTTCGCATGCTTGCAGTCGGCGGCGGCGGCGCGGGCATGGATGGCAAGATAGGAAGACCGAGCAGGGGTGTTTACGGCGGCGGAGGAGGCGGCGGAGGTGGCGTCACCGAGACGAATGCGCTGCTTTCTGCAGGCGACGTGTGGACTATTCGCGTCGGTGCGGGCGGCGGAATTCCAGCCAGCCACAGTTACCAGGCCGCCCGTAATGAAGCCGGAGCGTCGTCTGTTTCAAATGGAGTCGCAGAACTGGTGCTGACGCCTGGCGGCGGCGCGGGCGGAAGCAGACTCAGTAGCAACGTCAACGGCGTTAGCCCGACTGTCGGTGCGGCAGGCGGCGGTGGATCTGGCGAGAACGATGAAGAACAAGCCGGAGCGAGCGGCACATACACTTCATCGACTCTCTTCCCGGGAGAAATCGGAATTGCAAATCCTTCAGGTGGCAAAGGCGGTAAGAAAACATTCGGCGGTGGTGGCGGTGGCGCTGGCGCGAGCGGCAGTTTGAATACCGGTGGCAGGGGGCTGACGAGTGACATCACAGGCGAAGAGATCGTCTATGGCTCCGGTGGTGGTGGCGGCGGATTTTGTCGCGATGATTACCCCAACTATAAACGTACCGGCGGCGATGGCGGTCCGAACGCTGGCTTTGGCGGGACGTATGAGGTGGTCGATACCGTGACCAATATCTGCCGTGCTACGGCTCCTGTGGCGAATACAGGATCTGGCGGTGCGGGCGGAATCTCGTTTGGCGGAGATGCCTATTCGGCCCTTGACGACACCTACGCCTATGGCACATCCGGTGCGGATGGCGTTGTCATCATCCGCTACGACATCCCCGATACGCCGTGCGTGGGCGGTGATGTCGTGACTGTGACGACGAACGGCTACAAGGTAACGTACATCCACACGTTCACCAACACGACGGAGGCGGCAACGTTCAAGCCGTCCGTAGCTTTTGATGGCACGAGCGTCCGCTTGCTTGCGGTCGGTGGCGGCGGCGCGGGCATGGATGGATTACATGGGAAACCGAGTACGGTTCAAAGTGGTGGCGGCGGTGGCGGCGGCGGTGGCGTCACCGAAACGAATGCGTTGTTGTCTGTCGGTGATGTCTGGACAATCCATGTGGGTGCTGGCGGTAGCATTACGAATCATGCTTATTATTCGAACGGCACTCTCCCTCGCGCTCGTGGAGAAGCCAGCGCGTCATCTGTGTCAAACGGCATTGTAGAGTTGGTACTGACGCCAGGAGGCGGTGCGGGCGGAAGCCGGTCGATTCCACCGACTCCCGGTGCGGCTGGCGGTGGCGGCTCAGGAAAGGACCAGTCGCAATTGAATGGCGCTGCCGGTGAGTATTCGTCTTCAATTGCCGGTGTCGTTCCTGAAGGCGCACCATTTGCTGGCGGCAACGGTGCTAGAAACACGTATGGTGGCGGCGGCGGCGGTGCCGGCTCGGCGGGCAAAGCTGCAACTGGTGGAAAAGGCCTTTCGAGCGACATCACCGGTGTTTCTGTCGTCTATGGTTCTGGTGGCGGTGGCGGCGGATGTTTTCGTGTGGACCAAGGATCCAATAAGGTTGGGGGTGACGGCGGCGAAAATGCCGGCAGTGGCGGAACGGGTGTCTTGGCAGACGGCAATCTTACCATCACCCCTGCTGCGACAGTGGCAAGTCCAGTGGCAAATACAGGTAGCGGCGGTGGCGGCGGTGTTTCGTTTGGCGGAAGTACAAATGATGGCGATCTTGCCGATGAACTTGCGTGGGGTACATCCGGCGCGGACGGAGTTGTCATCATCCGCTACGAAGCCGAGATTCCTCGTCCGAATGGCATTATGATCATTTTCCGTTAGGATGTACACGGTGGTTCGCTGAGAGCATGCAAATGAAGCTCTTGTCCGTTGCGCTTGCGGTAG
>JBGUVV010000156.1:0-9654 GCA_045220525.1 Kiritimatiellia bacterium | reverse complement strand
TCGCGTAGTCAGGCACGAAGCAGGCGAACTTCCTCTTCGCAGGATAGCCGTCCGTGTCGGCCTCGAGGTCGCTTGTCGCAGTTGCAGCCTGGGATACATCGCCAAGAATCGTCTGGTAGAGTCGGCTACGGTCCTCGGGCAGTATCTCGATATAGCGCTTCCTGAACGCGCCTACTCCAGATCCGCGGATTTCGTTCTCCACGACCATGTCAACGGAGCCATTTTCACGGACGTCGATCTCAGTCCTCTCAGATGAGAAGTCGGAAAGCTCGGGATCGGGAACCGTGACAACGCCAAACTCGCAAGCCTCAGGGTCGAAGTAGTCGCATCCCTCGTAGGCTGTCGCGCCAAGCGGGGCATACTCGTTTTCAGCCCCGATGAACATCTCGCGCGTCGTGCCGCCAAAGCAGAGGAAGCCCCCTTCCCTGATGCGGACACGACAAAGTGCAGTAGAAAACGCCCTCACGTCCGGCTTCTCGAACTTCACGCGGCGCTTGATCTCATCCGGGTCGTTGGCGTTATTGGCAGCAAGAACCACGTCCGCGTCGAAGCCCGCGCCCCTGAGGATCGCGCAAATCGTCCGCACGTAGTCGAGCCTAGTCGCATACCGCTCGCGCAACACCGTCTCGGGATCGGTCAGCTGGAGGGCGAGCGGAACCTCGTAGAGCCCGGGGCCCGCGATCTTCACGTGCCTCGCCATCCAGTCGCGGACGCCTTTCGGGGTAAGGTCCTCGACAGGCAGCGGGAATGCCTCGCTGCCGCCGTAGGGCTCTACCTTAAGATCCATCCTGACGAACTTGTTCGAGCTTATTACGACCTGGTCGCGCCAAAGAGACGACATCGGCTGCCCGGGCTCGTTCGGCACACGGCGCGGCGAGACTACGTCGCGCGACCAGTCGTTGACGCGCACGAAGCGCCGGTCCACGGGCTCGTGGAAGTCGAAGCCGAATACGCCGTAGTATGGCGCAGGCGCGTTGGTGACGTTGTGCACCACCGTGCAGGAAACCACGCTTCCGATCTCGATGGACGGCAGGTTCACGACGAGAATCTTCGACGCCGGATAGCGCGGCGCAGAAGCCGCCCAGCCGCAGTCCATAAAGTTCATTTCCCCCGAGGAGACGGAGGAGACCGTCCCGTTGCGGTTGCTCACCACGGCCGAGACGACTTCTATGCCGCTGACGCACGGGTTGAAGGTGAACTTGAGCTCCGCCGAGCGCTTCTTGCCGTCGTAGGTCAAGATCTCCTTCACGACGCGGTTTGTAACCGTCCACGAAGTCGGAGAGGATACGTCAACCTCGGTAGAGTCGAAGATCCAGCGGGAGTCGGCGTTGGAAAGCGCGTCGTGAGAAAAGACAAGGTTCCTCCGGCCGGCGGCCTCCATTCTCTTTATGTCCTCCCTTAGCGCGAGATATTCGCCGGGGCTGAACTCGACCTTGTTTACGGAAATCCTGCGGCGGGAGTCGATGACGCCGTTCGTAACGGCAAAAGTCCGCACATACTCGCAGCCGTCTCCGAACTTCTCGTCTGCGGGAATGTCCTTCGCCTCCCCAAGGGCGCCGTCCTCGACGGAAATCACGATCCTCTCGTCAACCGACGCCGTACTGTCAAGGACGAGCGGGAAACGTCTCTTTTCAAGCGACGTATTGCCAGACAAGAGGAAATTGGCCATGCCAAGCTTGGTGGAGATGTATGGAACGGACAAAGAATCCTGGGAAGCGCCGCGAAGCACGACTTCCGGTAGCCTCGCCGCGAGATGCACCCTGATCTGGGCGTCGGTGTCGCGCATGTCCTTGGGCTCGATCTCGCACTTAATGAGCTCCGCGCCCGGCACAAGGGCCTTCACGATGCGCTCGAAGGTCTTGACGCGCTCTTCCGGCTTGCGCTTCACGAGCACATGCCGGTAGGCCGTGTCGTTTACGCCGTTGAACGCGATGTCGCTTTCAAGATAGAGCGATCCGTCCTTTGAGAGGACGCCCCTTGAATCGACCTTGAGCGAATTCACCTCCGGCGACGGCACAGGCGACGTGCGCAGGATGTCGCCCTCTGGACGGCAAACGAGGTAGCTGTTGTCGCTCTCGTAGGCGGGGAAGAGGTCCTTGGCGTTTTCGTTCGTCGGATCCATGAGGTCGTATTCGCCGTTCTCGCGCTGCACCGCCACTATCGCATGGTTGAAATACGGCTGGGGAACCTCCTGGTCGTGCTTGGCGCCGACGTTGAAGAGGACCGGGAACGCGTCGAACCCGGCCATGCGCAGCATCGCCACGAGAAGAGCGGCCTTGTCGCGGCACACGCCGTAGCGGTTGTTGAAGGTGATGTCTATGTCGTGCGGGGAGTAGCCAGGGGAAGTGTCCTCCATCGTAAGCCCCATGTAGCGGATCTCCTGCGAGACGAACTTGAAGAGCGCGCGTATGCGCGATTCACGGTCCGAAAGCCCCTTCACGAGCTCATGGACCTTGTTCGTCATCTCAGGCGTGGTCTTGACGAGGTGCGGCTGGCAGAGGTCCCAATACCACTTCGAGATCTCCGGCCAGTCTTCCGCCGTGGAGACGCGCACGTTCTGCATCTGCGTCCAGAGCGGCGGCATGTCCGGCTCCGCAAACGCCTGCGGCGAATTGGTGCACGTGAAGACGTGGAGAGTGGAGCCGTCGTCGAGGCGTCGCGTCGACGAAGTTACGTTGCCGAGGGGGTTCCTTATCGCGATCTTGCGCAGGGGCCGCGCCGCAGGCGCGACTATCTCCCACGTGGACTTCACGACTGGCATTGTCCATTCCATTATGGACACGTCCGCCCACTTGTTCTCGCACCTCGGCTTGAACGTCTTGCGGAACGTCTTCGTGTGGACGGTCTCGCCGACCTTGATGCCGGGAATCGTGCACACGATCCTGCGGTCGAGAGGGTCGTAGATGTTCTCGCCCATCGAGGAATTGTCAGTCGCTTCGCTCGTCGTCGCCGATACGTCAATACGACGCTCCACGCCGTCCTTGTCGATTGCGCCGACATAGAGGATTCCGGCCGTGGCATACCGTTTGGAATACCTTACCGACAGCGAGCTTTCCTCGCGGCGCCCCTTCTCGGTGAGGATCTTGATCCAGCTTTCGTCTTCGTAGTAGTAAGTCCCGTCCGGATTGTAGGAAACGCGCGTAACGGAGTCCGCTATCACCGAGTCCGCGTCGGGGTATCGTTCAGTCGTCACGGCGTCATCTGCGCGAACTGCAGACGCAGCGACGGCACATAGGATTATGAGCAAAACAGGGTTGATCGTCTTCTTAAATGTCATGGTAGCTGATATTATAACAAGAATAACCGCAACTGTGCTGAAATGATTTGAAAAATCGAAGACGCTCATTTTCGCGAAAGCGGCAAGCGCGACGAGCATCAACGCGACGGAAGCGGGTCTGACGCCCCTTAAAACGCCCTGCACGATGCGACTCGACTTGAACTTGTCGAGCGAAGCAAACGCAAAATACGCAAGCACCGAACCCGGGAGAAGAAGCGCCGCCGAAGCCAGCACCGCTCCGGAAACCCCCGCGAGGCGAAATCCGAAGTAAGTCGCGCCGTTCACGCCGATGGGCCCTGGCGTCATCTGGGTGAGCGCCATAAGGTTGGAAAACTCCTCCGCCGTCACCTGCAAGAACGCCGCCGACGGCCCAACGAAGTCCTCGATGTACATCGGAACGAGCACGAAGCCGCCGCCGAAGCAGAGGGAACCATACTTCAGAAAGAGGGCAAACGGGAGGAGCGACGAGCGGAACTTCCCCTCCGAGCCGAGCCCCGCCGCCATCGCGCAGACAAGCACCACCCAGACTTCCACTCCAAGCGAAAGCGCCGCGAGGGAAAGCGACGCGAGCGTATACGAAAAGACGTCGTTCAGGTTTTTCGTCCATCCGCGCACTATGGTCGCGGCGATTATGCCCGTAAGCGCGCTCCTGAGCCCAAGGAAGGCCGAGCGGAAAAGAGGCGAGTCAACTGGAATGGAATCGTAGCCGGCCGACACAAAGGTGAATATCAGGACGGACGGCCACGCCACCGCGAGCACGGCGACGAATGCGCCAATGCGGCCCGCGACCTTTCGCCCGACATAGACGGCAGTGTGCGTCGCTATGAGGCCCGGCACCATCTGGAAGACGGGAAGGCGTTCCATAAGCTCGCCCTCGTCCGTCCAGCCTCGCCGCGAAAGCGCCTGGTCGGCCACTGCGATTATCGCATAGCCGCCGCCGATCACGAAAAACGAGATCTTGGAAAATTCCCAGAAGAGAAGAAGTAGCGCCGTCATCACACCGCCCGGTACTCGGCGCAGTTCTCCGCCGTCTCCCAGACCTTGACCGACACGAGCCTCGCATGCTCAGGCACCATGCCGGAAAGACAGTCGTGGAAATATTTCGCAAGGTTCTCCGCAGTTGACCTGAAGGGAATCGCGACTGTCTTCATGCCGTGCTTTTCGAGGACGGCTGCGATCTCAACCTCCGCGGGAGAGCCGGTATTGTAGATGAACGAGTGGTCGAAGCGGTCGCAGATGGATTCCGCTGCCATGCGCTTCAAGTCTTTGAAGTCGATCACCATGTCGCTTTGCTCGTCGCCGGCAAGGGATATGTCAACCCTGTACGTGTGGCCATGCAGGTTCCTGCAAGCCCCCTGGTGGTTCGTGAGCACGTGCGCCGCATCGAACTTGACGGTTTTCGTGGCAATGGTCATCGCCGTCTTCCTCCTTTTTTCACCACAGCCCCAGGAACGGAACCGTAGAACACCTTCCACAGGAAAAGCCCCCTTCCGGGCGCCGTCTCCACGCGCGCTGTGCGCGGCGTCCGCGCGTCAAGGATCTCCTTCACGGCCTCGGGCTTCTCGTTCCCCTTCCCGACCGAGATGAGGAAGCCTACCATGGAACGCACCTGCTTGTAGAGAAACCCATCGCCTCGCACGCGAAAAGTGTATTTGCAGCCCGACTTCAGGATGTCAAAGGAAAAGATCGTGCGCACCGTCGTCTCAAGCTCCCTGTTGGGGTTGGCGGCGAAAGGCGCGAAGTCGTGGCGCCCTACGAAAAAGGACGCCGCCTTGCGCATAGCTTCGACGTCAAGGGGCCTGTGGCAGAAAGTCCAATAAGGCGCAAGGTGCGGCGGCATGATGTCGGCCTGATAGAGCTGGTAGCGGTATTCCTTGCCCTTCGCGGAAATGCGCGCGTCGAAGTCATCCGAGGCGTATGACGCACGAAGGAGGCGAATCGCGTCCGGGAGGCGCGCATTCGCGGCGCGGACGAAGTTCTTGGGCGGGATTGGCTTCGTAAGCCAGAAGTGCGCGACGAAGCCCTTGGCGTGCACCCCCGAATCAGTCCGCGACGATCCGAAGACGGTGACGCGCGAGCCGTCTATCGAGGAAAAGACCTCCTCGACTACCTGCTGGACCGCAACGGCGTTTTCCTGCCGCTGCCAACCGGAGTAGGAAGTCCCGTCGTAGGCAATGACCGCTTTGTACTTGCGGCTCACTTGGCGAAGAACCTCTTGATTTCAGAGGCCCTTGACTTCGGCACGACGAGCACTCCGTCGCGCGTTGCCACGACGACGAGGTTGTCGACCCCGAGGATCGATACGCGCACGGAGTTGGAAATGCAGATGTTGCCGGAGGAATCGAGCAAGGCGCAGTCTCCGCGCACGACGTTCCCGTTCGCATCTACGGGGAAATGACGGCGGAAAGCACCGTATCCGCCGACATCGTCCCAGCCGCAATCGGCCGCCACGACATCTACGCGAGGAAGCTTCTCCATGACGGCATAGTCAAAGGATACCCTCGGAAGAGACGAATAAAGCGCGCCAAGGTTTCTGAGCGACGCATCTCCGCGCCCGCCTGCGGCATCGAATACCGGCATGAGACCAGGCGCATGGTCTGAAAACGCCTTCTTGAATACGGACGACCTCGCAATGAACATTCCGGCGTTCCAGAGAAAGCCCTTCTTCACATACTTGGCGGCCTTGTCGGCAGGCGGCTTTTCCACGAACCGTCCCTTCTTTGGATCTACGTAGCCATATTCCGTCGCCGCGCGGTCGGGGCTGATTCCGAGAGTGACGATGCGCGGCTCCCTCCTTGCAATGGCCATCGCCTTGCGAATTGCCGCGCGAAAGGCCGCAGGTCGGCTAACCATCTGGTCTGCTGGAAGGAAGACGAGAACGGGATCGCCGTCGCATCCGGCGCTCGCGGCGGCGACGCCAAGCGCAACCGCCGCGCCCGTGTCACGGCGCATCGGCTCGCCAATGATGTTCGCGCTGGGAACTTCAGGAAGTTCGCGCCGCGTGACTGATACGAACGAGCGCGACGTCACGACAAAGCAATCCTCCGGAGCGAACACACCGGAAAGCCTCGACACCGTTTGCCTCAGAAGGCTCTCGCCTCCGAAAACGTCAAGGAACTGCTTTGGACGCTTTGCGGTGGAAAGCGGCCAAAACCTCTCGCCTCCTCCACCCGCGAGAATCACTGCCTTTGCGCCTGCGATAGTCTTTCCCATATTCGCTACTCCATTAAAAGCCTGTCTTCGAAAGGAACAAGGGCGCGCCCTCTCGCAAACGCCGCGCCGTCCATCGCCGCAGAGCCCTCCGGCTTGACTTCCAGAAGGAGAAGCGCCGTGTCGTGGCACTTAACGACGGGACCGGCCTTGTCTATCTTAAGGACCGTTCCAGGCGCGGCGTCCTTCCACTCTTCTTCCATCTTCGCGACTTTCGAGCGAAGCACCGCGAGCCTTCCGCCGTTCCCCTTCCGGCGAAAACGCTCAGGCAGGAACGTATAGCAGCAAGGCCAGGGATTGTAGGCCCGTATCCTGCGCTCGATCTCTATCACCGGATGGTCCCAGTCGATAAGGCCGTCGGACTTCCTTAGCTTCTTGACGTAAGTGGCGTTAGACGAATCCTGCTGGATTTCCGGCGGGAGCGCACCGTGGATCATGAGCCGCAGAGCCTTGGCAAGCGCGACTCCGCCTGCTATCGCAAGGTCCGCCATGAGTCCGCCGCCCGTCGTGTCGGGATATATTGGCTCAAAGCTCTGGAGCATTATCGGCCCGTCGTCCAGCCCCTCGCCCATGCGCATCACGGTAACGCCCGTCATGCGGTCGCCCGCGGCGAGGGTGGCGACGACAGGCGCCGCGCCCCTGTATTTCGGCAGCAGGGAGAAGTGGCAGTTCACGCAGCCATGCGGCGGAAGCTCAAGAAGAGGCTTCTTCAATATCTGCCCAAACGCCACGACGGCAACGACATCGGGCTTCTTTTCCCGTATCCACGCCATAGGCGCGTCGTCGTTCACGCGCTCGGGCTTAATGATCTCTGTTATTCCGCGCTCGGCCGCGAACCTTGCGAGCGGACATGGGGTAAGGGTCTTTCCGCGCCCTGCGGGGCGGTCTGGCTGCGTGACGACGCCGACGACCTCAAGCTCACTCTCCCTGAGAATGGCCCGAAGACACTCCGCCGAAGCGGGCGACGACCCCATGAATACGACACGCATTGGCGTTCCAGCCCCCTCAGCGACTACGCGTTGAAGCGCTCCTTGTCGATCCAGAGTCCAAGCGCCGGATTCGGTATGAAGTAGATCTCCTCTCCATCGACCGTGTTGTAGCCGTAGGAGAGCTTGGCAGGATCGTATTTCGCCGCCATCTCGTCGTAGGAAGCGGACTTGAACCCGACTCCCTCGACCTCCTCGCGCGTTATCTCCTTGACGCAATACGTTATCGAGAAGCGCCCGTCAGAAGAGCCGTGGATGAGGTGCGCGGCGGCGCCCATATTCGCCCTGAGGTCGTCGGCGTCATCGCGCTTGAACACCTCGAGCGTGTGGAGGCGGCCACGGTAGCCATATTTGCGGATGAGCCCGTCAACAGTCTTGTCCTCGCCGAACTGGTGGACGCCCGGCGCGAGAATGATGAGCTCGCCGCCGTCGGCCATCGCCATGCGCGTGCGGTAGATCGCCTTGTTGCCGAGCCACGTAGAGGTAAACTCCGACGGATCGAGATAGACGACGCACTTCTTGAGCCCATGCTCCACGTAGTCGATGTTCTTCTCCTGTGCGAGCTTGACGGCCTCGGTGAGGCAGTTGCGCCCCTCGCCAATGAAGATACCGTGCGACTTGATCTTCCCGCCGGGCGCGGTGTTGACCGTGAGCACCCAGAGAATCGGGCGCTGCGCGACGAAGTGGTCGAAGGCGTAGTCGAATATGCGGCGGACGGGCGTATGGTCGCGGCCCATCGCCTTCTCCATTCCGCAGACGGCTCCGATCATGTGCGACTTGTTGATCATGTCCGCGCCGCCGCAGCCGACGAAGAGGTTCTTGGCGTGGTTGGCCATGCCGATCACCTCGTGGGGGACGACCTGGCCGGGCGAGACGATGAGGTCGTAGGAGGGATCCATGAGGAGCCTGTTCACCTCGACATCGACGGGATCCTTCCAGAGGCCCTCGGATATCTTCTCTATCTCCGCCGCCGGGACCTCGCCGAGCTTCACGACGTCCGTCCGCCAGTTGTGGACGAGCATCCGCGAATACGGGATGTCGCCGAACATCGTCTTCCACTGCGTCTCAGAGACCGGCACGTGGGTGCCGAGCGCGGGAAGGATATCGACCTGAGCGCCCTTCTCGGAAAGGAGCCTGAAGAACACCTGCGTGATGAAACCGGCGTTAGAGTGGAAACGCGTGAAGTCTGGCGGGATTATGAGCGCCTTCTTGACAGCGCCCTTCCTCGCCTCCCAGTCCGCAAGGGCCTTTTCGAGAAGCTTCGCTATCTCGTCGTTCGAAAGCCCGCTTTCGCCTTTTGCAATTTCAAATATGTCCATTGTCCAAACCTCCCAACTTGCATGGATTTGTCAGTAATTGTGTATTATACCAAAAATCGGCCTTGCCGTATTTCACTGCCTGAGGCGAGAATCAAGAATCTCGGTCATTTCGGCGAGGCGCCTTTGCTCTCCCGCGTCGCCTGAAAGGTCGTTCGTCTGAAAAGGATCCTTGACGACATTGTAGAGCCTGACCTTGGCCGCGCCATCGCGCATGCGCGTACGAAGCGCAACATAGTCGCCAACGCGCACCATTTGCTGCAGCCCGCGAACAGCGCCCTTCCTCGCCTTGAACTCGTTGAACGCCGCGGTTCCGCCGTCCCATGGAAATTCATACTGCGTATAGACCGGCGACGACATCGGCGCGACGCGCCCTTCTGCCGCCGCCGCGAGGAACTTCATCCATGCGTGGGACTGCGACGGCGTAGAGTCCACCGTTCCCGGGGCGATTTTGGCGGGCCAGCGGACGAACGCAGGGACCCGCATCCCGCCCTCAAAGACATCGCGCTTCATTCCATCGAATGGACCTGCGGACGAGAAGACGCGGGGATCTGCGCCGTATTCGTCGGCGGGGCCATTGTCGGAGGTGAAAATTATCAGAGTGTCGCGGTCAATGCCGCAATTTGAAAGATGGCGCATCAAGTCGCCGACGGCATCGTCCAAGCGGGTTATGCTTGTGGCATAACGCGCGGCGGCAGGAGGAAGTTTTTCATACTTCGGGTCAATCCACGTATTGCGGGTCTCAAGCGGCTCCTTTTCGAGAGGCCACGTAACTCCGTCTTTTGGATACGGGCGGCCCGGGACGTGAATCGGGTTCTTGCAAAGGAGCGTGTCGTCAGACTGGCCGGAGCCGTGTATCGTGTTG
>JBGUVV010000155.1:0-2361 GCA_045220525.1 Kiritimatiellia bacterium | reverse complement strand
AGTACACGAACGGGTTGAGCCTGTGGGTGCCCTCCTTCAGGATTTTCGGCGAGACGCCCTTGGCGCCACCCTTCACGAGGAAGCCCGTCCCCGTGTCCACGTCCTTCGCCCCGCCGGGAGCGAGTATGTCGTCGCCCGTGAGCTCCGTCACGACGCCGACGTGTCCTGGCTTGATGGTGATGTCGTCGTAGAGCTTTACGTCGTAGGCGTAGGGGTTGATGCGGTGCTTGCCCGTGCCAAGGACGTCGCGCAGTATGCCGCGCGTACCATCGCGCGCGATTATCTCGCCCTCCGGGAGGTCCTTGCCGAACTTGCGCACGAGGACGCCGAACTTCCCTGCGGGGATGTCAACGGTCTTGGCATAGCGCCATTCCCAAGTCCACGGGTTGCGAAAGTACCTGCCCTCGGGAAGCACGTCCACCTGGATGCCCTTATATTCGGGACCTGGAGCAAGAATCTCGTCAGGCTGGAGATTCTTCCCCGTCTTCTTGAGGAGGATGGCAATGCGGCCGTTGTCCGGCTCGATGCGCCATCCGTACCAGACCCACATGGCCATCACCACCGCCACGATTGCAGCGAACGCAGTTCCGACTTCCTTTAATGCCATTGCATTCCTCCTTAAGCCTCTGCGGCGGCAAAGAGGTCTATGCCGCTCAAGTTCTTCCCGACATTCTCCTCGTTGTCGCACGACGCCCACGGCGCCATCATGAATCCGAGAAGGCGATCCTTGCCAATCACCTCGCGTCCGAGCTTGACGACCTTTCCTATCACGTCGTCCGCCCCGGCCTTTTCCGCCCTGCGCTTCCACCCGACCCAGTTCGTGCCGCACGGAATCTGGTCGAAACCAGCCTTTTCAAGGTCCCAGAACGCCTTTAGCCTCTTGTAGTCGCTCGTCTTGTTCGTCGCAAGGTCAAATCCGCCGTGACATTCGTCGTAGTACCAGTTCGACTGCACGACGCTCTTCGGGCAGCGCGTGTAGAAGCCCGGGTTGTTCCAGCCGAAATCGCTCCACGCCCATGGGCGCATGCCGTTTCTCTCGACGGTCTTCACGATATGCAGGAAGTCGTGCCACCAGAACTCGCCCTTCCGCACGGTAATCAGCAGCGTCCGGCCGTCGTTGTCCTGATGGTGCGCAGTCTCCTCGTCGAATCCGATGTGCATGAAGCGCGGCCGCCCGAAGATCTCGGCGACATCGGCGATCAAGTCCTCGCAGACCCTGTAGTACGTCGGCGTAGAGAGCATGCGGCGATACTGCTTTAGCCAGCCGTTGTGGGTCGTCGAAAAGTTGAGCTTCGGAATCGCCTCAATGCCCATTCCGCGCAAGCGCATGATCTCGTCGCGCATCTTGTCCGGCGACCAGCTGCCCTTTATCGCAAGCTCCGGGTGGCTCGGATAGAC
Source organism: Kiritimatiellia bacterium (assembly GCA_045220525.1). Classification (GTDB taxonomy): domain Bacteria; phylum Verrucomicrobiota; class Kiritimatiellia; order RFP12; family UBA1067; genus UBA1067. The sequence continues at coordinate 963 of JBGUVV010000155.1, read as the reverse complement.
GAGGCCCTCGCCGAGGTCGATGACTATCATGTTGACGCCCTTTGCGGCGGCGTAGTCCGTAACCCTCCGCCATAGAGGATCCTTCGAGCGCAATTCCACGTCCGGCAGGCGACCTCGCCGTTTCTCGTCAAGCATTGCGAAATCGAAGCCTTCAGGATACCAGTCGCACCACATGTTGTGCCCTAAGTGCAAGAGGAACGCCCTTATCTGGCCGGTTCCAGTCCACGGCGGAATCGCCTTGCTCGATGCACAGCCAACGAGTCCCGCCGTAGCGGACATGGCTGAGACTTTCAGAAACTCACGTCTATCAAACATAATTTCCTCCTGACAGTCAATCGTCACGGGGTGTTGAACCCCTTGTGGTTCATGAACTCCCAAATGCGGTCGAGATACGTGTAGCTCCCGGTGCCGGGCGCGGCATTTCTCTGGAAGCAGTGCCCCCGCGTCGCCAACGTGTGCAGCTCGCCCTGCACGCCCATGCGACGAAGCTGCTCCCACGCCTTCACGGAGTTCATCGCCGCCCAGCTGTCAGCGTCGCCGTGCACAAACAGGATCGGGCAAGTGTCGAGGTCAAACGAAAACTCCGGCGCCAGACGCGAATCATCCTCGTTGCCGCCCTGCGCGTTGCCTTTCTCCAGTCCGTCGGTAAGGGCATACGCCGGGTATATGGCTACCGCCCACTGGACGTTGCACGGCAGCTTGTCGACATTGTCGATAGGCCAATACGACTTTCTCCTCGACGAAGTCGCGCCCATGAGCGTAAGGTGACCTCCGGCCGAGCTTCCCATGATCCCGATCATGTCAGGGTCAAGCCCCCTATCCTTCGCCTGGCTGCGGACAATGCGAATCGCGCGCTGGAGGTCCTGCCACGCCGTCGTGTGCTTGGCGAGCCCGCCGAGGGGACGCGGAGTCCGGTACTTCATCGTAACGACCGTCATGCCCTTTGCGTTCAAATAGCGCCTC
>JBGUVV010000154.1:0-6832 GCA_045220525.1 Kiritimatiellia bacterium | reverse complement strand
CCAGCGCGACGGGCGGCAGCACGACAGGCTTTGGCCTTACCGCACTTGGCGGTGGCCCAGGCGGATGTGTGGAACCTACAACCTACTACCAAGCCAGTGCCCTTGCCGGTGCCTCGGGCGGCGGCGGCTCGAAGAGTCAGACTTCCGGCGACAAAACCTATTCCTATGCTGGTGGCACTGCCCTGGCTACCGCCGAAAACGAAAACATGGGCCGTGCGGGCGCAAACGCAAGCGATTACCTGAATGGCGGCGGCGGTGGCGGCGCGGTTGGCGCTGGCAGCGGCGTCAATGGTGGTAACGGATACGCCTGCAATATCTCCGGCAAGACGGTTTACTACGGTGGTGGTGGCGGAGGAGGCCGTCGAAACAGTGATACGGCAACACCCGGGCTTGGCGGCGGAAAGTCCAATTATGGTGGTGGTGGAACCGCACAAATCAAATGGAGCGCTCCCGAAGCTGGCGGATCTGGCATCGTGATCGTGAGATACGTGCATGCCGAGCAGGAGACGTCTTCCGACTTCAAGATCAGTGGCTTGACGCCAAGAGCGACATTGCCGACGGCTATCGGTATCTTGTCATCACGAATGACACAACATTGCACGTGACAGGCTCCGCGTCATTCGACGTTCTCCTTGTCGGCGGTGGCGGTGGCGCTGGTGGTGGAACCTACAGGGCTACAGGCTACACCAACACCGACAACAGAGGCGGTGGCGGCGGCGGTGGTGGCGTCATCCATCTTCGTAACTTTCCCGTCGTGGCAGGAGACTATGCAATTACGGTTGGTCTTGGTGGTGGCATTAACACCAATGGAACTCCTGCGAATATTGCCAGTGCGACAGGTGGTAGCACGACGGGTTTTGGTTTCACGGCACTTGGCGGAGGTCCAGGCGCTCCGGTAGATGGAGCCGGGGGAAGCATCAGTGGCTTGGGCGCATCCGGTGGCGGCGGTTCAACAACTGGCGGCAATACCATTATCAGCGGCGGCACGGCCTTGGCTTCCGCTGCGAACTTCAACCTTGGAAACAACGGCGCAGATGCTACTTCCGCCAAGATTGGCGGCGGTGGCGGTGGCGCGGGCGCTGCGGCCAGCGGTGTTGCTGGCGGCGATGGATACGCCTGCGATATTACCGGAACCACGGTTTATTATGGTGGCGGCGGAAAGGGCGGCGAAAGGTATTCAACTTCGGCAACCCCCGGCCAGGGTGGCGGCTCTGCGAACTACGGTGGTGGTGGATCGTCTCAGATCGGGTGGGCTAACCCCGAATCAGGCGGTCACGGCATCGTGATCCTCCGCTACAAGAAGCCGCAAAAGGGCACGGTCATATTCTTAAGGTAAATGGGCGTCGCCATTCGCAACTTGCCGTTGGCCGTCATGCGCATGGTGACGGCAGCGGGCGTTGTCTGCCTGCTTGCCGTCCCGTCGGCAAGTGCTGGCTTCTACCGCGTTGACAAGGACGATGCAGGCGCGTGGCGGCTCACGGATCCGGCGGGGCGCCGGACTGTGTGGCTGGGCGTGGATCATGTGAAGTTCAACGGCTTCCGCTGCGAGGTCGAGAACAACCGCATGCGCTACCGCGAGGCGAACATAAAGAAGTTCGTAACGCGCCCTGCGTGGGCGAGCAACACGGTAGCGCGGCTTCGCGGCTGGGGCTTCAATGCGCTTGGAGCCGGATGCGACAACGCAGACTTAAAGGGCTTCGGACTCGGCCGCACGGTGTTCCTTGCGCTTGGAGATTCCGCGACTTCCGACGACGAGAAGGACCACGAGCACTATCTCGCAAAGAACTTCCACACGCCTGGGACGGCCTTTCCGAACGTGTTCAGCCCCGACTTTGCTGAACGATGTGACCGCGCGGCGGCGAAGGCTTGCGCCGCGAACCGCGACGACCCGGAGGTGCTTGGTTACTTCATCGACAACGAACTCGCGTGGGAAGGGCGCAACCGCGGCGCGACGCGTCCGTGGGGACTCTTCGACGCGGCGTGCGCCAAGCCTCAGGGCAACACGGCGAGAAAGGCCGTCGAAGAGTTCCTGTCTAAACGCGGGCTTAAGGTCGGAGACGACATCCCGGTAGCGGTAAAACTGGAGTTCGTCGGCGTCGTGGCGGAGAAGTATTTCTCGACGACTGTCGCTGCGATACGCAGACACGACCCGAACCATCTGGTGCTTGGCTGCCGCTTTGCGGGGTCCGTCGTTCCGGACGTCGTCTGGCAGGCCGCGGGAAGGCATTGCGACATCGTGACGCTGAACGCGTACGCGCGCGCAGAGCTGGAGTGGGACGAGGTCCTGTTCTGGCATCAGGACCGCTACATGCCGATTGGCGAGGCGCTCGCAAAGATCAGCGCGCTTGCGGGTCGTCCGCTGCTGCTTACCGAGTGGAGCTTTCCGGCGTTTGACTCGGGGCTTCTCTGCAGAAACGGCGCGGGCCAGCGTTTCGATACGCAGATTGAACGCGCGTGGGCGTCCGCGCTGTATGCGAGGAAGGTTCTCTCGCTTCCATGCGTCATTGGATACGACTACTTCATGTGGGTTGACATGCCGGAGAAGGGCATCAGCCGCAGATTCCCAGAAGACGTGAACTACGGGCTTGTTCGCGAGGACGGCACTGAATACCGCGAATTGACGAAGGCGCTTGCTAAAGTGCAGAATGCAGCGCTGAAAGGCGGCGGCGTCGTTTCTGAATCGACGCGATTCGTCGCGTCGAGACAAGACTCCCTGGCAGCAGTTTACGATCCTGTGACAAACGCCGCCGCGCGTCCGCCGTCGTTTTCGTATTTCAACGGCATTTATTGCGTGAAGAACGCATCCGGGCTGGAGCTTTGCGGAACAGTCGGCGGAAACATGCCGGTGGAGAAGATCGTTTTCGGCGGCAAGGACTACGGGAAGCTTTCCGCGATGATCCAGTCGCAGGGCGCGTACAATCCGAAGAGCCGCAGCGGATACGACATCGCGTCCCACAAGGTGAAGGAGGTCCTGGGCGTCGACTGGCACGAGGCCGACGGGCGCGGATTCCTTTCGCTGAAGTGCGACGCGGGCGTCGCCATGATTGATCTTGAAATCTCCATCGCCCCCGAAAGCCGCAACTTCATCGCCGAGGTGAAGGGCGTGGCCAACACGGGCGAGACGCCGCTTGCGGTCGACAAGGTCCTGCTGCTGCCGTACGCGCCGTTCACGAACGTGGTCGAATCGGCGAAGCGTCCGACCCCGTCCCAGATGGCGATGGCGCATTGCGCATCTGCGTGGCTGGACCGCTCCACGGGACGCTATCTCGGAGTGGTGACGGATTCGACCTTTGTCGAGGAAATCGACTTCTGGACGGACAAGAGCGGCGGGCGGCATCCCGACGTGTGCTTCTCGCCCGTGCGTCCGGCGCAGGGCGGAAGGTTCGTCGTCGGGCCTCGTTCCGCGGGGATGATGAAAGCTCCGCTTAACGCATTGATCCGCGCCGGCGAAGGCGGCGCGGAGGACTGGACCAAGTTCTCCCGCCGTGTGCCGCGCGCGGCGGTTTCCGTCGACTTCGGCCGGACGGCGGGCGCGATCAAGCCGGTGCACGGCGTCGGGCAGCCGCCGTTTGCCGGCAGGAACTACAAGCTGTTCAAGTGCCTCGAGGAAGCGCACGTCCCGTATTCCCGTCTCCACGACGTCGGCGGAGCCGTGTCCGGGCAGGGCATCTACGTCGACATACCGAACCTCTTCAAGGACTTCGACGCCGACCCGGAGGATCCGGCTTCGTATTCCTTTGCGTTCACCGACGACCTCCTGCACGCGCTTGTCACAAACGGCGTCGCGCCGTATTTCCGGCTTGGCGTGTCCATCGAGAACTATGTCAAAGAACTCGGCCCGCGCAAGATATTCCCGCCCAAGGACAACCTCAAGTGGGCGAAGATATGCGAAGGTGTGGTGCGCCACTACACGGAGGGGTGGGCGAACGGCTTTAAGTGGAAGATCGACTACTGGGAGATATGGAACGAGCCGGACGGCGAGGAGCCTCCTGAGTCGAACGCCATGTGGCGCGGAACGTTCAAGCAGTACCTCGACCTCTACGGAACGGCGCAGAAATACTTGAAGGCGAAGTTCCCTCACCTCAACTTTGGCGCCTATGGCAGCTGTGGATTCGCATCGCTGTGTTCGAACTGGAAACCGGAACGCGCCGCGCATCACATGCGCTGCTTCAACGAGTTCCTCGCCTACATCAAGAAAAACGACTGTCCGCCAGACTTCTTCTCGTTCCATTGCTATGGTCCGTGGCAGCATATAGAGAAGCAGGCTAATTACGCGCGGCGCGAGCTGGACAGGGCGGGGCTTAAGAATGTTCCGATCCATCTTACGGAATGGCTTTCGTCGCATGGTGTCGGAACTGCACAGCAGGCTGCGCTACTCGCAGATACGATAGTGCGACTTCAGGGATCGACGGTAGACCTTGCGACGATCTACGACGCGCGTTGCAGTTCGGGAGTGTACAGCCCGCTCTTCGATCCTGCGAAGTGGGCTCCGCGCAAGGCGTACTACGCGTTCAGGGCGTTTGGCGACTTGTATGCGCTTGGTACGGAAGTTCCCGTTGCCTGCTCCAACAGGGAAATCGCCGCAATTGCCGCAGTTGGCCCTGACGGCTCAGCTGCCTTGATGGTCGTCAATCCAACGGGCAGGGCATTGCCTTTCATTTCCAATTTTGGCGGGCGCAAGGTCAAGTCCGTTCGCGTTACCGATGATTCCCGAGACTGGAGCGAAACGAAAGTGCCATCCGTTCTCACCTCCTATAGCATCTGGCTCTTCCAACTTTCCAAGCCATGAACCTAAAATCGGCAGTTGGAAATGAGATAGAGGCCACAAAGAACAGGAGAAGCAGGAGAATGAGATCAAAACTTTCACAGCCCTTCTTGCAGAAGAAAGAACGAACTATCACCCATTTCCAATCTAATACCTCCTGTTTCTCCTGTTCTTTGTGGCTAAATGATGGTGAGGACTAGTGCAACAGAGGAATTTAGGATGAAAATCAAGATTGTTTCTTTTGTCCTTTCCATCGTCGCCCTGACGGTCTTGGGAGGAGATCGTGTTCTGTCGGACGGGTGGCAATTTAGCCGCGACGGCTCTTCGTGGAGCGAGGTATCGGTTCCGCACGACTGGGCGATAGAAGGCCCGTTTGACGCAAGTTCCAAGGATGGCGACACCGGCAAGTTGCCGTGGCGCGGCGTCGGAACTTACCGCAGGCAGTTCGTCGTGTCGGAACGTGACGCGGCGAGGACGGTGGTAATCGACTTTGACGGCGTAATGGCGCGTCCGAAGGTTTACGTCAACGGGAAGTTAGCGGGCGGATGGGACTACGGCTACCAGTCGTTTCGTGTGGACGCCACGGCGTTTGTCGCGCCGGGGACAAACAGCCTGGAGGTCGTCGCGGACACTCGTCGCCACCGTAGCCGTTGGTATCCTGGCGGTGGCATAAATCGCAAGGTCGTCTTGAAGACGATGCCGAAATCGCATTTCGTCTATAACAGCATCGCCGTCACGACGCCCGTCGCCGAGAAAGACCGTGCGGTCGTTCGTGTGCGCTGGGAGGCGACGAATGCGTTGGACAACGCGCAGGTCAAGGTGCGGTTGCTGCTGGGCGATGTCGAGAAGGCATGCCGGACTGTGTCGGCGAAGGACGAGGCGGTGTTTGAGCTTAAGGCCCCGCAACTCTGGGATGTTGATTCGCCTACTCTCTATCGGGCCGAATGCACGCTTTCAAGCGGCGGCGAAACGACGGCTGAGACTGTCCGCTTCGGCATACGCAAGATCGCGTTCCCCGTCGGCGTTGGCGCTGACGCGGACGCATGGGAGAAGAACGGCTTCCACCTTAACGGCAGGCGTGTGCAATTGAAGGGCGTGAACCTCCACGAAGACATGGGGCTTCTTGGCCGCGCTTATTGCCGCTCGGCAGTGCGCCGCCAGCTTCTCTTGATGAAGGACATGGGCGCAAATGCGCTTCGGACGAGCCACAATCCCGTCGCACCGGAGACGCTGGACATGTGCGATGAACTTGGCATTCTCGTGTGGGACGAGTGCTTCGACAAGTGGGATGACACGGCGAGTAGATTTCCAGAGGAGCCGCTCGAGCCTTACATCGAGAGGAATCTTCGCGCGTTCATCCGCCGCGACAGGAACCATCCGTCGATAATCGTCTGGTCGATGGGCAACGAAATCGGAGGCTGCGTCGGCGAGAAGAAGGACTTTACGCACGATCCCGACGGCATGACGCGCGAGCGTTGCACGCGTTTCCGCGACGTTATGCTCAGGGAGGACGACACGCGCCCCGTGGGCAACGGCAACATGCCGCATGTCGCCAAGGACGAGTTTTTTGGCATGGGAATCTGGGACGACCTCGACATCACCGGCTGGAACTATCTCGGCAGCCACGAAAAGGCCAAGGCGAAGTATTCGGCAAAGCCGGTTATATACACGGAATCGGCGTCGGCGGGCAGTACGTATGGCTTCTATGCCGGGCCTTCCACGAAGCCGTATGGATACCGCGTCGGCGCGGAGGCTGCGGAAAAGCAGATGGACAGCTACGACCTCGGGACGACGATCGATATAGCAGACCTTGAGTTCGACAGGATGGAGAGGTCGCCTTGGTGCGCCGGTGAGTTCGTCTGGACTGGTATCGACTATCTCGGCGAGCCGATACCGTTCCGCGCTGACGCGCGCTCGTCCTATTTCGGCGCTGTCGATCTAACGGGCGTTCCGAAGGATCGCTACTGGCTCTATCGCGCATACTGGAACAAGAAGGATGAAACAGTCCACATCATCCCCCACTGGAACCACCCCCAGACCCCTGCCCCCCGTCCCCCGTCCCCTGAC
>JBGUVV010000153.1:0-9623 GCA_045220525.1 Kiritimatiellia bacterium | reverse complement strand
CGCACGACCGTCAACGTCGGCGGCGAGAGGCTTTCCTACTCTCTGCGCGGGGATGCGGAGGCCCCGGGCGTCTTTGACCTTGAATCCATCTCTCCAGGGCCTGCTCCGGGGACGGAGGTCGTCGTCACGAACGTGCGAGCCGCCTGCGACTCCCTTCTCGACGCGGCGGAGACCGTGCAGGGTCTGGCCTCGAAGTTTGCGCTCTATCTAAAGAGCTACCCTGACGTGAGGATATACTTCAATGGCCTTCCAGTGACTCCTGTCATAGTGCAGAAGCGGACTTCCGACTACAAACTCACGCTTGAGAACGGGCAGGAGGCGAAGCTCGAGATCATCGAGTGGAAGCGCAAGTTCGCGGGTTCCGGCAGGCTCATCTTCGCCGGGCCCGACGGCTTCCAGCTGCACGAGCGGCCCGCCGGAGTGCGTTCAGGCGTCGGCGCCTCGTTCACGGCTTACGTGGTGTCTCCGAGGTTCCCCGCCCTTAGCGCGGAGAACGCGCTTGTGATGGACGAGCTCCATCCGGAGGTGCGCATGTATCTCGACGCGGCGAGGAAGGTGATCAAGGCCCATTTTGCGACCGTTGAAGGCGGCACAAGCGAGTTCGAGTCGGAGTGGGCGGAAAGGATTCGCGCCCTTTCGATGGAGGAGAGGCGGACTCTTCTTGCAATCGTGAAAAAATCGCTAAAGGCGAAGTAAAGGTTGCGCAAAGCTTCATGTATTTGGTAAAATACCAAAAAACAAACAAGACAAATCCAAACAAAAGGGGTGGGTTATCGGACAGTTCACTCGTGTAAACTACAAGATTCGCGTGCCGCAGGTTCGCGTTCTTGATGCACAGGGGCAGATGCTCGGCGTCATGGCGACGCGCGACGCTCAGAGGATGGCGGAAAGCAGGGGCCTCGATCTTGTCGAGATAACCCCCAATGCGCAGCCGCCGGTCTGCAAGATAATGGACTACGGCAAGTTCAAGTACGAACAGTCGATCCGCGAGAAGCAGGCGAGGCGAGCGCAGAAGCAGACCCAGGTGAAGGAGATAAAGTTCCATCCCGGGACGGACACCGGCGACATCAACCACAAGCTCCGCCAGATAAGGGATTTCCTTTCGCAGGGCAACAAGGTCCGTCTTTCGCTTCAGTTCAGGGGCCGCGAGAACGCCCATAGGGACATCGGCGAAGACAAGATTTCGGAAGTCCTCGAGATGATAAAGGACGAATGCTACGTCGAGCAGGCGCCCAAGACCGACGGGCGCATCCACTTCTGCCTGATTGGACCGCCGCGCAAGGGCGGCCCGAAGCCGCAGCAGGCCCAGCGTCCGCAGCAGCCTGACGAAATACGCATATCTGTAGCCTGACCTTGAGATTGGCGAAGACAATGGAAGAGCCCAGACCTGACTTTTCAAACGGCGCATACCTTTTCCCGCGCATCAACCGGGAAGGCTTCAAGTTCGGCATCCCCGCGCTTGCCGTGGCTGTGGCCGTTTTTACGATGTCCTTCTCCTTCTGGTGGCTGGGGGCGCTTGTGCTTCCGGCCTTCCTCCTTGCATACGGGGTGTTTCTCTTCTTTCGCGACCCCGACCGCTATCCGCCGGAGGACCCCAAGGCGATCCTCTCCCCTGCTGACGGGCGCGTTTGCATGGTGTGCGAGTGCGGCATGCCGGACTCGTTTGCAGATCTCGAAGAGACGGTCGGGCGCAAGTATTGGCGGGTGTCCGTGTTCATGAGCGTATTTAACGTTCATGTTAACCGGATGCCGACGGCGGGCGAGATCCTCGAGAAGGAGTATGTCGCGGCCGGCCGTTTCCTCAACGCGTCCCTGGACAAGGCGTCCAAGGAGAACGAGCGGTGCAACTATCTTGTGCGCGCGGAGAACGGGCAGATATACGGAGTAGTGCAGATCGCCGGCCTCGTCGCAAGGAGGATTGTCCCGCAAGTCGAGAAGGGGCAGAAGCTCGGGAGGACCGAGAGGTTTGGCCTCATACGGTTCGGCAGCCGCCTCGACGTCTACCTTCCGGAGGGCGTCAAGCCAGAAGTGCGCGTCGGACAGACGATGGTTGCTGGCGAGACGGTTCTCGGGAGGCTTGCATGAGAAGGTTCAGGCTTCGCGGGAGGAGACGCAGGAGCCGCGAGACGAGGGTGGAGCGGATCCCCCTGCGGTCTATGGTCCCCAACCTCGTTACGTCCATAGCCGCATGCGCCGGCATAACGTCCATATCGTTCTCTTCCGAGGGCCGATTCCTCCCGGCGCTCTGGGCTCTTTTCGTGGCGGCTCTGTGCGACGGCATGGACGGGCGCATAGCGAGGCTCCTCAATGCGTCTTCAAAGCTTGGCGCGGAGCTTGATTCGCTTGCGGACTTCGTGAACTTCGGCGTTGCGCCCGCATTGTTCATGTATTTCTGGTTTACGGGCGGCCCGGCCCACGTAATCGACGGCCAGCCAGTGAATCCCGTGCTGATCAGGGTCGTCCTCGGCTGCGCGCTCTACTATGCGATGTGCGACTGCTTCCGCCTTGCGAGGTTCAACACCATGCTTGAGCAGGAGACGGCTCCCTTTTGGGCCAACTTCTTTACAGGCGTTCCGGCCCCCGGTGGATGCTGGATGGTCCTCACTCCCGCGATGACGGCCCTCGCGCTCGACCTCACATGGCAGCCGTCGCCGTATCTCGGCATATTCATGCTCCTTTTCGTCGGCACGCTCATGGCGTCGCGGCTTCCTACGATATCGCTCAAGCACGTCCATGTCTCGAAGAGGTCGATGCCCTTCGTCCTTGCGGGCTTTCTCCTTCTCGTGGCGCTTCTCGTCTCCAATTTCTGGCTTACGCTCGGCATAGTCGGTTTCGGATACATCTTGACGATACCGGTCTCGGGGTGGTTTTTCGTGCGCGCGCGCAACCGCTATGCCGCTAAGCAGGCGGATCAGAAGTCGGGCTGGTGCGCTTGATTCCAGCGCGGCGGTTTTGCTATAATTCACACATTCCGCGAGGCTGAGGCGGTGAGTGCCGCCCGACGCGGCGCGGGGTGATAGTCCGGGAAACGGGCAAGTAGCAAAGGATTGCGAACGCTCCGCCGGGCGCTTGTCAATGTAGCATCAACGCTACACGTCGTTCACGCAAAAATACTGGTAATATTTGAAACGAACGGCATGTAAGTGATGATGCGTCCAGCTGGGCGCATTGTCTCTTCAGCATTCGTTTCGGGCCTATACCAGTATGCCTTGCGTGAGTGTATGAACGGGACATGCGCTCTTTTTAATGCACAAATAGGGTGTTTGCGACGGTTGTGCGCAGGACGAGAATTTTCCGCATTGAATTCTCGCGCAGAGACGCAGAGGCGCGGAGTTTTCTCGGCAGGGCGGTTTCAATGAAATCGCCGCAAATGGAGGAAACGGCACGGGTATGAGGCGATTGATTTTGTCTTTGGTTGTCGCGCTGTTCCTCGGAGGCGTGGCAATGGGCGACACGGCGGCACTCACGGCGGCAAAGAAGGCGAAGAAGGATGAATTCTACACGCAGCGGGTGGACATCGAAAACGAGTTGCGGCACTACAAGGCGCACTTCAAGGATAAGGTAGTCCTCTGCAACTGCGACGATCCGCGTGAAAGCGAGTTCTTCAAGTACTTCGTGGAGAACTTCGAGAAGCTTGGTTTGAAGCGCCTTATCGCCACCTGCTACAAGTCTCAGGACGTCGATTTATTTTCGCTTGGCAACTGCGAACGAGCAATCAAGCAGGTGTACGAAGGTGACAAGAACGGCAATATGGTTCTCGACGACGACGAGGTGGGCGTGTTTGAACTTAATGGAGATGGAGACTTCCGCTCTGAAGAATGCATTGAAATTCTAAAGGAAGCTGATATCGTCGTCACCAATCCGCCGTTCTCGCTGTTTAGGGAATACTTGGCGCAGTTGATGATATTCGGCAAGGAATTTTTAATTATAGGGAACGTAACGGCTATAACCCATTCAGAACTCTTCGCCTACATTAGAGACAACAAAATTTGGATGGGCGCAAGTATCCACAGTGGCGACAGGAAGTTTGGTGTTCCAGCGGATTATCCGCTCAACGCCGCAGGCTGTGGCATTGACGAAAACGGGCAGAAGTTCATCCGCGTAAAGGGAATAAGATGGTTTACGAACCTTGACTATCCTCAACGCCATGAAAAGATACCACTTTATAAGAAATATACACCCGAAGAGTTTCCGAAGTACGACAACTACGACGCTATCAATATTGACAAGACTTCAGACATCCCATACGACTACGATGGTGTAATGGGGGTGCCTATAACATTTATCGACAAGTACAATCCAGAGCAATTTGAACTTATCGGAATTGGAAGAGGCGAGTTGGGAAGAGAAATCGGAGTGAAGAAGAACGCGAGAGGAAGAACCGATCTTCAGTTGACAATTAACGGCAAGCCGACGTGGCCTTTTCAGCGCATCCTCATCCGCCGGAGGGTGAAGTAGTTTGTGATTGTGGAATAGTGAGGCAACTAAATCTTGTAAATCTTGTTAATCCTGTATAAAAAAGAAAGGCATCCGCACAATGAAGATCGAACTCCACCGAATAACAGTCCGCGAGCTGGTTGATGGATACATCGACGACGAGGAGGCTGGGGTGCGAGGCTACGGCGGCAAGCTCGACATACGCCCCGCCTACCAGCGGAACTTCGTTTACAAAGAGAAGGAGCGCAACGCAGTCATATCCACCGTCATGAAGGGCTTCCCGCTCAACGTCATGTACTGGGCTAAGAACCCCGATGGCACGTTCGAGGTGATGGACGGGCAGCAGCGGACGATTTCGCTCTGCCAGTACTTCAACGGCGACTTCTCGTGGGGGGAGCTCGACCTCTGCGCCAAGTTCTTCCACCGCCAGCCGGAGGACGTGCAGCGGAAGTTCCTCGACTACGAGCTGATGGTGTATTTCTGCGAGGGCGAGCCGTCCGAGAAGATTGACTGGTTCAAGGTCATAAACATCGCGGGACTTAAGCTGACCGCGCAGGAGATGAGGAACGCGGTCTATTTCGGTCCGTGGGTCGCGGACGCGAAGCGGTATTTCTCAAAGCAGGGGTGCGTCGCGCAGAAGGTTGGCGCGCAGTACCTCAACGGGAACGCCGACAGGCAGGAGTACCTTGAGACGGCGATCGAGTGGGCGCTACAGAGCGACGGCATGCTGCGCCCGACCGAGAAGGCGATTGAGGACTACATGGCGATACACCAGGGCGACGGTGAGGCCACTGGATTGTGGCTCAATTTCCAGAAGGTGGTAAACTGGGTCGATACGCTGTTCACGAAGTACCGCAAGGAGATGAAGGGGCTGGAATGGGGGCGGCTCTACCGCGAGTTTGGGGCGCGGTCGTACAATCCAGCTGCGATAGAAAAGGATGTGTCGCGGCTGATGGCCGACAAGGAAGTGCAGAACAACAAGGGAGTTTACGAATATCTGCTCTCGGACAGGACGCGGGAGGAGAAGCTGAACCTGCGTCAGTTCGATGATGACGAGAAACGCGCGGCGTATGAGACTCAGACGGCGGAGGCGAAGACAAGGGGAGCCTCTAACTGTCCGCTGTGCGCTGCGAAAGGTTCAGGTGAAATCTGGGACATATCAGAGATGGAAGGGGACCACATCGTGCCGTGGTCGAAGGGCGGGAAGACCGTGCCAGAAAATCTCCAGATGCTCTGCAAGAGGTGCAACGCGCTGAAAAGCGACAAATAAGGCGGCAATTTTGTAACATTCGCTAAATCTTGTCAAAGAAAACCAAGTGGAGAATTTGGTATAATTCACATATCCCGCTTATGATAGACATCTTTACAGGACTTGCGCTCGTTGGCGCGGCGGTTTCGCTCGCCGCGTGCCTTGCCATTGCCTACGGGCGGCGGATCGCCGCCGCGATGGACGCACTCCATCGTATTCCCCAAGCGCATCTCGCGGCGTTTTTCCTCTTCGCGACCATCGCCACACTCTCCGCACAGAAGACAAACTCGCCGCCGTTGAGGGTGGTGGGGCCGCCGCTAGCTATGCAGCCGCTACCGACGGTCTCGCCGGCCGACGTTGCACGTGGCTACAGGCTTGAATACGAATTTACGAACGCGGCATATTCCTACGCAATGCCGACGAACGGTGTCCGCCATGACAAGTGGTGGAAGCGCGGCGCTTACGAGGACGTCTTCCGCCTCGACCTCGGCGGGATGTCGTTCCCGCTTGCCGACGAACTTCTCTCATCCGTCTGGGTCTATTCATGGGGCATGGCGGGAGCGCACCTCGGAAACGCCTCCAACCGGCTTGTCGCGACCGGCACGCCCATGTCGGCGGCCCCTAGCCTCTCGCAGTTCTGGAGCGCGGCACTTCCAGACGGTGCGCGGCGGCTCACATGGCAGGACTTCGCGCTTAACCGCGACACCAACAACCTCGTCTCCGCGCAACTGGAGCTTTTTCCGAACGGCGACTTCATCGCCCGCTCCAACGAAGTCATGCGCGTGTATTGCCGCGTGAATCCCGACGACTGGGACGACGACGGCGACCCGAACGACGAGGACCCGGAGCCGATGATCGCTGGCGAACCAACGTTTGGACCGCAACAGCAATTGCCTGAGGGCGCAAACTCAAATGCGTATTGCTGGGTTGACTTTGTGGTTTCGGGTGCGGCATCCCTTGTGACATTCTCCGGTAATGGGGCGTCTAATCTTTCCGATCCTTCATTTATAGCGCTGCCCGGCGAGACCAACCGAGTGAAGCTACTCATCGGCAAAGAGTACCATGTCTCAAGCCGAATGCCGATATGCTGCATCGCACAGTCTAGCCCTGCCATTGATGTTTCGCAGGATTCCGCGACAAGTCTTTCCATCGTCTGGCCAGTGACGATAGAATCAGTCGCAATGCGTAGCGGTGCGTCTTTTTCCATGTCCGTCACGCCCGACTTCCTTGGCGGTGGCTTTACATGGACGAACTGCTGTTGTTCTATCTCCTCTTCCGGAAATTCCTTCACCTACTCCTGCGACGAGAACTGCCACTGCACGGGATGCGCGGCCTTTGGCTACTACGCTTACGAGGGCTTCGCACTCCCCGCTTCTGGCGGCTCGTGCGGCTGCTCGGGAACAGAGGTTCTTGACCCGGACTCGACGAACGAACCGCCCGCATCTGCGTCCGTAAGCGTGTCCTTTTCGCGGAATGTGCTTTTCTACGAGGAAACGTACACCAATGCACCTGGAGTGGTGGTCGGGCGAAGGGTGTCAACGAACGCGACGCTGACGTGTACCGTGCACGGCGGTGAGCGTGGAGGAGTGTTCTGTCTGTCGCTCACTGGGTTTAACAGGCTGGCGTTCGTCGGAGGCGACGCGCTGCCTGCCGGGACGCAGGAGATCGCGCCGGACGAGGTTCGCACATGGGAGGCCATCTACGAGCCGCTTTCGCACAGCGCCGGCGAAAACGACATATCCGCCGTCGCGACATTCAGCGAATACCTTTCTGGCGACAACATGTCCAGCACAGCGCAGTTGACGGTTGTGAAACTGGAGCTTGAGCCACAGGCTACGAAAGAAGGGTGCGAGAACAGGCACCTCGTCGGGGTGCGGGAGGGCATAAACTGTTTCGCAACGCCAGAAGTTGGTCAATGGGGCGAAGAAGGAGGGGGGTATTTTGGCTCTAATCGTAGCTTTGCCTTATATGTCTGCCCGTTGACTGCCGACGGAAGCCGCCTCTACTATGCCATGGACGGCTCGCGATACTATTTTGACTTGATCATAGAAGAACCAACTACAATGGTTGCATATTCTTGCTCATCGTTGGATTTTGGCATTGCCACGAATCACGCCGGAGGAGCGGGGATGAATCTTGGGGTGCGGGTTTTGCCTGATACGGTTTGCTTCTCAGGGATTGCGATGGAGGAAATCCCGTCTGACACGGGGGGTGTTCATCAAGGTTACTTCTCGAACGTCTATTTTACAAATGTGTGGTATCATACTACGGAACTAGGTGCGGGAGACTGGAAAAACATCCAGCCTGATAATTCATGGGGCGTTGACCAAGCAAGCATGGGCGAGGAGCTGCCGCGTGAACGTGCAAATGGAGAAATGACGTTTGACATATCCGAAGGAGCATGGTCTAACGGCACGCTCGTCTGGGACATTAGATGGGGCTGGGCCGAGAGAAATCCATCTGCCGGGACTCCTCCAGCCAAGTCGATGTCAACACCACATGATCAGACATTTACATTTGACGCAAACGGGACATTGACGGTGCTGAAGTTCCAGCATTCCGTTTCAAGAGGTACGAACAACGTTATTAGGCTCTACGACAATAACGTACAAGGCAGTCATGTCACACAGGAGTAGCTAAATGGATCTTACGAAAATAACTAGGATTGCGGGTGTTGCGTCGGCATGTTTGATTCTTGCTTTGGCAATGACGTCGTGCGATGGCGGTGGAAATGGCAAAGAAGATGCTACGCCGCTTGAATGCGGTAGCCGGAGTGCGCAACCCACCAATGAACTGTCGCAAGCAGACTTGTTTGAGAAGGAATTCCAACAGGTGCTCAACACCACCTACAACTCTGTTTCCATCGTCAACGCCATGGAAGCATGCAGGGCGGTATGCAACATTCTGGACGGAGTCGCAAGACTTCCAAATGACGAGGCCATGCCGATTCTTGAACGGTTTTTGGACATGTCATTGGACGCATCACTCGATCCGATTGTTGATTTCCCTTCAACGTATGCTTCAGCTAGGCATGTGTTCTGGGAAAGAGAAAAGTGGTTTGAAAAAATGTTCTATGTGGTTCGCCAGACTTTCTATGCTTCGATGCAAACACGAGAAGATCCATTCAAAGATTGGAACAAGTTTTTTGCGTTGTTCGGAAAGTTCACCAATGAATTTGCACTGGTGGATAGGTGTCAGCCAACCCAAAGCGGTCCTAAACGTGAGTATATGTTGGAGCTTAAAGACAACTTCAATACATATGTTCATCAGGTAAGAGACATTGACATTAAACACCACAAGTCCAAGCCGACAGACTTACAAAAGGCCGAGATAATTCGTCGCTTTGAGGAGCTTGAGCATTACGTCGAGACTCTTGTCCCGCCACGAAATCTTTTAGATGAGCAAAGAAGAGCAGCAGAAGAACGAAAGGAACACCGTCTCAAGTACAAGAAGAACGCTCCGCAGAAAAGCGACAAGCCCGATTCTAAGCGATATCCAGAATTCCCATACACAATGTGATACGGTCGGTGTGCTGCGGTTTATGAAAGGACGTCGCATGGTGAAGACGTTGGTTTGCCTGTTCGCGGTTCTGGTGGCGGCTTGCTCATTCGCCGTTGAAGTCACCGCCTTGCCTACGTCTGAGTATGCCGATGCGGAGATCTCGACGAATTTTGTGTTTGCGGTCGGAGAAGGGAGTGTGTAATGTAAAGTTGAGAATGGAAAGTGTAGAATTAAGGAAGATTCCATTCTTAGATGGAGAACGGACAACTCCACAACTCTACACTCTCAACTCTACATTCTCAATTCTTCCTGCTCGCGGAATGTCGATCCCTCGTGGAACCTCGTAAAGGTGACGCGGCGCGGTCTCGGCGTTTCCAGCGAAAGCATCTCGTTAAATCTCGTCGAATTCGGCTTCGGACTGACGGTGCATTAATTC
>JBGUVV010000152.1:0-6183 GCA_045220525.1 Kiritimatiellia bacterium | reverse complement strand
ACGCGGACGCCTTCGACGTAGAGCTCTGCAACGTCGTCGGCGCCGTCGAGCCCCTCTATTCCGTATTTCGCGGCGAACGCCGCGAGCAGTTCTTTGAATTCCATATCTCTCCCACTTGTCCAGATTGGACGGATGTTTCAGAATTGACGAGTATTATACCAGATTCCGGCAATCGCGGCCAAGACAATCCTGCGCCGTCGATCGCCGTCAGCGAGCTAGAGGGTGAACGTGACGGCCATGTGCTCGTTGGACGAGATGCCGTGTGAGAGGAAGCCGCCGTTGATGTTGCCGCAGAGCCGTGACCTTGTCGGCGATGGCCTTGCCGGAGGCGATGGCAGCTTCCACCTCGTCGAACGTCGCGCCGGAAATCGTGGGGAGACACCTCTTTTGGCGTTTCAATTTTCGCCGCAAACCCCACTCTTTTTGGCAGATAACGCCATCCGACGCCTGCTTTGGCACCAGTTTGCGCTACTGAAAAGGTCATCGCGCCCGTGGCTCATCCAGCCGCTGTGACGCGGGTATTGCCATTCGTTCCCGCTTGGCTAGTGCCCTCGCCCGTGCCGCATAAGGAGGCGACGAGGGGATAAGTTGCAGAAAACAGCGAATAGACTGCGAGAAATGAAGTCAGAAAAGGGTGTCTCCCCATTCGATACTGCTCTTGTCCAGCCACATGCGGCTAGAAGTTCTGCGCCGGGACATGATAACAAGCCTGAACACCAGCGCATGTTCGCACGGCGCCGAGCCCAGGCGGAAAAGCGGCGTTTCGATTTCAACGTCTCGTCCCTTCTGCGTCCAGGCGACTGTGCGGTCGCTGCCAAGGAGCGACACCGACCGGACCGCGCCGACGTCCGGGACGGCTATTTTCTCCGGCGAGCCAAACACGATGGCATAGAGCGCGTCGCCCTTCCTGGTGAAATAGACGCGGCGCTCCTTCATGTCCTTCGGGCGCTTTCCCCACGCAGTCGTGCCGTAGATCGCATCACCGTTCACCTCAAGCCATTTTCCAATGGCAAGAAGCCGCTCTTCCATGACCACCGGAACGAGTCCTTCCGCTGTGGGGCCTATGTTGAGAAGGAGGTTCCCGCCGCGAGAGACCTTGTCGCAGAGCGTCTCTATGCAGGCCTCGTTCGAGAGATAGTGCTCCGCCGTCTCGAAACGGTTGTATCCGAACGAACGACCGATGCCGCGGCACTCCTCCCACGGGTGGGAATCGATCGCCCCTCCGTCGTGCGCGATGTCCCCGTATTCCGTCGTGTAGTGGTCTCCGCACTTGCCTCGGAATCCCCTGCCCCAGCGGTCGTTCACTACGACGGCGTCCTTCACCGGCGACTCGTTGTAGAGCCACGCGAGGAATTCTGGACCGCGCCACACCTGCCACGGATAGTCCCACTCGCCGTCCGTCCAGACAATCTCCGGCCTGTAGCGCGTGACAAGCTCTTTCAACTGCGGAAGATCGACCCGCTCCACGAACTTTGCGATGTCGTCCTTGTTGTACAGCGGATGCCGCCATTCGAGAAGCGAATAGTAGAAGCCCATGCGAAGCCCAGCCGCCCGGACGGCCTTGGCCAGGTCGCCGCATATATCGCGCTTCGGCCCAGTCAGCCCGGCGTTGAAGTACGGCGAGAAGGCGGAAGGCCAGAGCGCGAATCCGTCGTGGTGCTTGGACGTGAGCACGACATACTTCGCGCCGGAGCGGCGGAACAGCTCGGCCCACGCGGACGGGTTGAAGTCTGCCGCCGTGAAGTCCGCAGCCAGGTCGCAGTAGGACTTGTTCGGATAGTGTTTCGCGTGATGCGCGGCAAGCTGCGGATACTTCTCCCAGCGCTCCGGGTTGCCGTAGTGCTCGGCGTAGCACCCATGCACGCTCGCCTCGTCGTATGGCGCGAACGCCGGGACGGAGTACACGCCCCAATGGACGAAGACTCCGAACTTGGCGTCCTTCCACCATTGCGGACACGGTCGCGTATTCAGCGACTCCCAATTGGCGTCATACGCCTTGGCCGACGCGCCCATGCACAGCGCCATCGCCGCGACAAAGATTGTTCCAAGCCTTATTTTCATTCTATGCATCAACGCCCCCTTGTACCCTATAGAAGATATAGACATGAACAGAAATTCGACGAGCCGGTCAATCGCCGTTCGCGGAGCCTGTCTCCATTGGCATTCGGACTGTGCGAAGAGACAGCGCCAGCAATCTGTGCGTGAAATCCCATTGGTTCGGAATTGAAATCCGGATTTCCTCAACATCCTTTTCTGGATGCGGATTGACCCATTCCCACTGATAGGCGAAATGCGGCCGTCGGTCGGCGTCGTATCCGATTTTCATGCCCCTGCAGAATACGGCGCTTCCCGCCTGCGGCTGCCAGTCTTCGAAGTAAATCTCCTGACTCAGGCGAACCGGGTAGACGACCTTTGCGCCGTCTCCGTAAACCACGGCGTATTCCGCCGCTGGATAGCCCCGCTGCCACATGCGGTTGTTGAATCCTTTCCCGGCTTTGTAGAGCGCCCCCGGAATTGCAGTGTGCAAGAAGACCAGGGAGGAACATTTTTTATGGACTGGAATCGCCGTCGCAAAATCTTTCCCCGTTTCGACGCAGTTCTTTCCAGGGGACTTTCCCAGCCGCATCGGAATGTTGCAGACCGTTGTCGAACCGTCCGCGAACGCGGGCGCCGACGCATTGAACCACTTGCCAATGTTCAAAGTCTTGTACTTTTCATCGCCGAACGGATTGGCGCTTACGGCAAAAACCGCCTCCGCTGCTGCCAGTTCGCCGGAATTCATCAAGTTTGCATAGTTCCAGTCCAGAGAACCGTTGTTGAAATTCCAAGCGTAATTTGCACCGAGAAACCAGACGGAATGGAAAGCGAATGGTGCCGCTTCGCGTAGCTTCCATTCCCGCCCGAAGCCATACAATGAGGCGCCGAATCCAGTCATACACCCCCTCTCTTGCTGATTGAAAACAAACCAGCCCGTGGTGCCGCCCCAACACTCGAAGCCCTTTTCGCTAAAATATTTCAGGGCGTTGCCGATGTCCGCCCATATTAGAATGAGGATGTCCCTAGGCAGGGAATCGACGACTTTCCACGTATCGAATCTCGGTCCGTTGTGGGCGGGGTTGATCATGTCCTCCCACATGGCCATGCGCACCCCGCGCCCTTTCAGGAAGTCATGGAGCTTTAGGTGGAAATCCAGGAAGACCTGCGACCTTGGCTTCCCGCGTATCGTATCTTCCTGTTCTTCGCGGGGATTCCGCTTATGCCACCATTCGTCTGATTCCGGGGAAAAGTAGCGGCATCCGGTATGCGCTATCATCTTGTCCGCAACGGCGAGATAGATCTTTTGGTAATCCGGATGGGAAACGTCGCCGGTGTCCCACCCTTTTTCACGGTATCCAGTTTCCCGACTTATCCAGTAGTCATGACCGCCGGCCGGCAAACTGATCATCAGGTCGATGAAACGGTCGTTGCAGAATTCCGCCAGCCGCTCGAGGTCAGTCCAGGACAGAAACCGGGATTTCCGGTTGTAATTGACTTTCTCAAGATTCGGCAGGCTCTCGTCGTCATACTGGATAAGGGTTTCAATCCCGCGGACTCTCAGGATGTTCATCTTGTTGCCGGCGACAAAACGGTCGATGTAGTCAAGGAAGAAATCCATGGACGCCTCTTCTCGGATCCGGGCGCCAATCTGGTCGGTGAACCATAACGGCGCCATGCGGTGTTTCAAGTCCGGCGCATCTACGATTTCCACACATGGAACCGGAACGGCATTCCGCGGATTCATTTCCATGTTCATGAGCTGGTTCAGAGTGACCGTTGCATAGTAGAGACCGCGTTCGTCCGCTCCCGTCAGCTTAATCATTTCCGACGAAATCTCAAGTCGGTAGCCCTCCGGCTTCAAGCCATCCGGCTGAATTCGCAGCACGATTCCCTTGCCGGCGTTTTCTGTCAAACGGTAGTCCAACCCGTGGCCACGCAGCTTTTCCAGCAGCAGCTCGGCAGTCCGCCGTGTCCGCGCCGTGGTTCCTTGGGGCAAATCCAGCGTGGAACAGCCACCCGCCCTGAAATAGCCGTCCTTCCATTTCAGCTGTTTCGGATACGGGTAGATCTTCTTCTGTCCATACGGATAACTGACCGGTTTTACGTTCGTGAAATTCACCACGAAAGGCCGGACCGACTTCCGGCGGTTTTTCACTAAGAGGATCACGCTGTAAACGCCGTTGAAGTCCTTGACGCCGGGAAATTCAAAGCGTACTTTGCCGTTCAGGGAAATCTGCCGCACCATATGGCGCTCCACCGAGAAATCCGGTGCGGTGACGATCATTTCCACGTCGTAGGCTGGATCGGGGAATTTGGCCGCTTCTGCCGTGATCAGCAGACGTCGGCTGGATTCCGCCAGCGCGGCGGAAGTGAATTTAAGTTCTCCCGAACCGAAAGGCTCAGCATTGAAATACAGCAGCCCATACGATCTCGGCACCAGATTCCTCTCCCCGAACCGCTTCCATGAATAATACGTCGCTGGGGAATTCCGGTTGAATCCTGCCTGAAATGCCAGCAGCGGACACTTTGCAGGGTCGAATTTCAGCATCGCCAGCGGCAGATCGGCGTAGATTTCAAGGATTCCGTTTTCATGTCGGGCGGAACTGCGGAAATCGTAGTTCACTTCTCGGCGGTGTCTCCACTTCGCCGCCACTGGATCATAGCCGTATTCCCCGTCGTAAACCGTATTCGCGGCATTGATGGTAATCTGCGAGTAGGACCGGTTGTCAAGCTGCGGAGAGAGGAAGAGCTCCAGTGCATCGTCACGAAAAACCGCACCATCGCGTTGCTTGACGTTGGCAACCGGCGTTCCCGGCATCGCCGCCTCGGAACGGAACTGCAACGCGCCGTCGGCGATCCGGACATTCAGCCTTACGTCCGATTCAGTGCCTGCGGACTCCGGACGCCATATGAAATCGGTCAGCGCGCCGCCTTCTGGCAGGACTTCGAAAGTCTTCCGCATTTCGCCTAGCTCAAGCTTTCGGTAGATTGCCTTCTTTACCCTAACCTTGAAAGCAAGTTTTTCCACCGTGAACTGCTTCGCCCCACCCCGAATCTGGTATTGATCGAGATTTGGCAGATCGTCATGTGTGACAGAATACTCCGCATATCCTTTCCTGAGGCGAAAATAGAACGACTTTCTCTTTGTCAGCCGACTGGAAAACAGATACGTCTCGAGCATCGGCAAATCAGTTCCGCCATAGCGAATGCCGACGGCAAATTCCACCGGCTCGAGATTTCTTTCCCGCAAGTCCGCAAGGATTCCCTCGAACAGCGGAGTGTTAAATACGACCTTGGACTTCTGGGTCTTCTCCAGCCATTCCAGGCGTACCTTGCCATCTTCCTTGGAGAACCTGACCCGTCCGCGTTCGGCTGGGGCTTCGTAAAACGTCACATGCTTGGACTGCTCGCCGCCAAACGGAATCCGAACTTCATGGCAAAGGCTGTCTGAATGCCCTGGAGCTGCCGAACCTGTGTCGGGAAGCGTGGCGGCCAGCACGGCCATGAGCAAGGCTACGCCGTTCATCGATATATCAGCACGAAGCCTTGTCTGCCTACCTCGACTCTTCCAGCGGTGACGAGGCCGAAGGAATTGGCGGCGGTGAATGCGCCCGTCTTGTAGGTTGTGCATATGCCGGTCGCGGGGTCTGTCAGACGCAGCTCGGCGACGCGAAGAGCACTCCCCGACGGCAGTTCTATGCCGCCCGTTCCCGAAAGCGACAGCACGATGGAGCGAGGAAATGCCTTCGCGGACTCCAGCACAAGCACGCCGCTGCCCGATACCGTCGCCATCGTGGCGTTCGGCCATGACGTTGCCATCTTCAGTGTTCCGCTCGCGACCTCGACACCGCCTGTTGTGGTGCTTGCGCCTTTCGCGACGAGAGTCCCGTCTCCGACCATCTTCAGCCCGGAGGAACCAGCGAACCTGAGCAGATTTGTCGCGGTCGATCCGCCCAGTGTCGCAACCTCCACAATCGCCGGGCTTTCTGTCGAGACGACCGTCCCTGCGCCGCCGACTGTCGTAAACCTCTGGCTATGTCCTCTCAAGTCTATGGAAGTGTTTTCGCCAGTATTGAATATGCCACGCGAGAAAGCATAGTCGCGTCCAAACTCCACTGAGATTCCGGCAACCGAAACGTAGTACGT